>NZ_JAEQCB010000022.1:11283-93249 GCF_020738785.1 Microcoleus sp. PH2017_05_CCC_O_A
TGTGGCTGAAGCCGCGCACTCGCTCCAAGGCGACTGAAGTCGCTAATCGGCTAGACCCCAGCCTTAAAAGGACGGGGCTTGCGCCTCGTTTTTCGGTCATTTTCAGTGTAACCTCCGACTCGGAAAAAAAGTCCGCCTTTTGACCCCCCGATCGCCTGGAGGATCAGATTAGGCTTTGAAGAACTGAGTTTGACGCCGTTCGATCGTCGGTTGTCAGTTGCAGTTTTTTTGCAGTTTTGGGCATTGAAACTGGTTTTTTAAATCTCCATATTTCCTTCAAACCGTTTGGGAGACTCGGAACGGTGAGTAAAAGAAGAGCAAGAAGACTTTCGTTATCTATCGCGATGAAGTCAGAAGACATACACAGCAAGCTCGATCGCGATTCATATTTTACGTTAAGTTTAGGTGGATTTACTGACAAGACTATTTTTGATTGGCGATTCGGGAGCAATGCTGCTACTTTGAGGGTTTGGCCGACTGACTTTGGCGCAATCCGGCGGCTTCGACGAGTAGTGATTCGGCAAAGGCGATCGCCTCATGGGCCGATCGACCGCTGGCGAGTTGGGCGAGCTCTTCCCGGCGCTGCTGGCTGTTGAGGACTGCAACTCTGACTACAGTTCGTTCGCCCGGTTCGGTGTTGGCTGCTTCGCCGATACTTGATTCTGCTGCGATCGTCTGTTTGTTGACGCGAAAATGACAATCAGCCATCGCGGCGATTAGCGGCTGGTGGGTGACGCACAAAACTTGGTGTTTGTCGGAGAGTTGATAGAGCTTTTTGGCGATCGCACCGGCGACTCTCCCGGAGACTCCGGCATCGATTTCGTCAAAAATTAGGGTTCCGGCGCTTTCAATTTGGGAAAAACAGGCTTTGATGGCGAGTAGAAAGCGGCTCATTTCTCCCCCGGAGGCGATCGCCCCTAAAGGTTGCAGCGGTTCCCCCGGGTTGGGGCTGAAACAAAAGGCAATTTGGTCAGCACCGGTGGCGGTTGGGCTACAGGGCGAGATCTCGACTTGAAATTGGACTTTTTCCATAGCTAAGGGCTTAAGTTCTCCCACGAGGTGGGTTTCGAGTTTCAGGGCTGCGGAGCGCCGCAGGATGGTGAGGTGGCTGCAAGCGTCTTTTAATTGCTCTAGAGCAGTCTGATATGCGAGTTCTAAGGCTTCCATTGACTCGCCTCCTTCTAAAAGTTCGTTTAGTTCGTTTTGGATGCTGTGGTAGTAGGCGATCGCTTCTGAGAGCTGCCCGTATTTGCGGCAAATTTGTTTGAGTTCGCGAATCCGATCTTCTACTTCTTCGAGTCTTTCGGGATCTGCTTCTAATTGTTCGCCGTAGCTGCTAATTTGGCTGCTGGCTTCTGTGGCTTGAGCTAGGGCGTCGCTGACCATTTCTAAAATTGGTTGCAACTGGACATCGTAGACTACCATGTCGTTTAAAATTTCCTCGGCTTTGCTCAACAAGTCGGCGGCTGAGGCGCTATCGCCGTCGTTTTGGTAAAGGGCCTGGTGAACTCGGTAACTCTGCTGCTGCAATTCGACGACGTGGCCGAGGCGGATTGATTCTTGTTCTAGCTGTTCGAGTTCCCCGCCGTCTTCGATGTGGGCTTCGCTAAGTTCTCGGACTTGGTATTCTAATAAATCCAGTCTTTGCAGCCGCTGTTGTTCCGACTGACGCCTGCGGTTGAGGGCTGTTTTGGCGCTGGCAGCCCCCAGCCACGCGGTGCTGGTTGTCGATCGCGCTTGAGTGAGTTTTTTACCACCGTACAAATCCAGCCATTCTCGCTGGAGAGTTTCTTGGCCGAGGTGGACGGTTTGGCCTTGGGCCGTAATTTCCACAAGCCGATCGCGCAGTTGCTCCATTAACTGGCGGTTGACGAGAATTCCGTTCAAACGCGATCGACTCCGCAAAGCACCGCTAGATACGTTAATTTCCCGGCTGCAAACGGCTAAATTGCCATCTATGGGTTCGATTTCTTGCTCGAAGAGCCACTTGGTGGCGGATGAGTCTAATTCAAAGGTAGCTTCCAATATTGCCCGCGTTGCTCCGGTGCGAATCGATCGGCGATCGACTTTCCCGCCCAAAACTACATCGATCGCATCTAAGATAATCGATTTTCCAGCCCCGGTTTCCCCTGTAAATACGTTCAAACTCGGGCCAAAGTCTAGATCCAGGCGGTCAATTAGGGCAAAGTTTTCTATTCTGAGGGATAGTAACATGGGGAATTGGGAATGGGGAATTGGGAATGGGGAATTGGGCATAGGGAATGGGGAATGGGGCATTGGGAATGGGGCCCGCGCAGGGCATTGACTCCTCCCCTATCGGGCGCGTCGAATTTCCCGAGTCTTCTTTTGATTTTCAACTACAATACTTGTAATTTTGCCATTATCGATCGAGTCTCAACATCAATGCAAAGTAAATTACTGCTGCCCGTTGCTCTCTTAAGCTTTGTCCTGATTGGAGCTTTTGGCTGGAAGCTTCACCAAGACAAGGAGCGAGTCTATCAATTAACACTGGCCACGGGAACAAAAACTGGGAATTATTACCCTTTCGGACAGGCACTTGCTGATGTCGTCGTGAAACACAATCCGCGCATCCGCATTCAAGTTATTGAAACTCAAGGTGCTGAGGAAAATATGCGGAAGCTTGAGTCGAATGAGGCTCAGTTAGCGATCGTACAAAACGATACGGCTGCGGTACCTTCTGCTCGGGTAATAGCTTCGTTGTTTAAGGAAGTTTTTCATTTAATTGTTTCCGAACAGTCGGGAATTAAAAGTATTTCGGATTTAAAAGGCAAACATATTGCACTGATGGCAAGAGGCAGTGGTTCTTACAGTTCTTTTTGGTTGATGAGCGAACATTATGGTTTAAAAGAAACCGATTTTATGTTTACTCCAAATTCTTGGACAGAGGCTAGTAAATTATTTAGTAATGGCGAGGTTGATGCTATTTTCAGGGTACTGCCTCCCGGCAGCGATCTGGTTAGAAACTTGCTGCAAAATACGCAGGGAAAGCTAGTACAGATCGACCAAGGATCTGCCATGAAAATAAAGTTGCCTTATTTGGAAGCCGATATGATTCCTAAGGGTACTTACAAAGCCGATCCGGCTGTTCCCGATGCAGATTTGGCGACCGTGGGAGTGCAGGCTACTCTGTTGGCCCGGAAGGATGTCGATCCGGAGATCGTGCGGGAAATTACGCGGATTGTGTTCGAGTACCGCCGCAATTTGGTAGCTGCTAATTCGCTGGCGGCAATGATTAGTCAGCCTGGAGGAAATGGGGGTTTGGCTTTGCCCCTACATGAGGGCGCTCAGGCTTATTACGATCGCGAAAAGCCGGATTTTTGGGCTGCTAATTCCGATCTTATGGCTTTATATTTATCTATCGGAACGCTTTTCGCCTCTTGGGTTTGGCAGTTGCGCTCGCGCTTTGTAGAAAAACAAAAAAATCAAGCCGATCAGTTTAATTTGGCGATTTTAAGTTTGATTCAAAAAATTCGTCAAGCGAAAACTTCGCATGAAATTCATTTCTTGCAAGAAGAGTTATTTGAGATTTTTAACCAGGTGATTGTAGATTTGGACGAAGATCGGATTGATTCTGATTCTTTTCAATCTTTTACTTTTACTTGGGAAACTGCTATAAGAATTGCGCGCGAGCGAGAAAAGATGTTGCGGGAGTTGCGTCTGGCTTCGGATAGTGTGTAATTGATTGTGATAGACATATAGCCTTTACCAAAAAGATGAGGTATGTTGTTGGGATGCGAGCCCCAAGAGCGCTAAAGCGCAACTACGTACCAAGAAAGGTATGTTGTTGGGCTTAAGCCCCAAGAGCGCTAAAGCGCAACTACGTACCAAGAAAGGTAAGCGCAACTACGTACCAAGAAAGGTATGTTGTTGGGCTTAAGCCCTCTTAAAATTTGTTAGATAGCAAGTTATATCAATTTCGGTTGTACTGTCAGGTGATGTTGAATGTTAACTGTTGACTGCTAATTGTTTACGGTTTAAAGAATACCGATGCAACCGGAAACGATATAATGTATCAATCAACAACATGACGAGTTTCGTGCAGGGCTTTGTGATAGAATTTTCAGTGATGATTGAGAATTGCCTTTCCTGATGCACTGTAGCGCTGTTTGTCAGGTGCGTCGCTGTAAGATTATCGATATTTCTTTGGGAATTTTCGAGGGCGACGCACCCTACGACTGTTCCATCGCAATTATTTAAGCACGCTCCATCTAACGCACCTTACAATAATTTAGGTGAGACAAAACCTAGGTGTTTCCAAGCAGCGGCTGTGGCAATTCTACCCCGACTTGTTCGCTGCAAAAATCCGATTTGCATTAAATAAGGTTCGTACACATCCTCAATTGTTTGAGTGTCTTCTCCTGTAGAAGCTGCGAGGGTTTCTAAACCCACGGGGCCGCCGTTAAAGTTTTCGATCATTGCTGTCAAAAGAGACCGATCTGTCCAATCCAAACCTAGCGGATCGACGTTGAACAATTCGAGGGCGACGGAGGCAACTTCGGCGTTGATTGGCTTTAAATTTTTGACTTCGCTGTAGTCTCTGACTCGGCGCAGCAAACGGTTGGCAATCCGGGGTGTTCCGCGAGCGCGGCGGGCAATTTCTTCGGCTCCTTCTGGGGTGATTTGAGTGTCAAGAACTTGGGCGGTTCTTTGGACAATTAGACTAAGTTCGTCTATTTCGTAATATCGCAGTCTTTGGATCAAGCCGAAGCGATCGCGCAATGGAGATGTCAGCGACCCAACTTTGGTGGTGGCGCCTACTAAGGTAAAGGGTTTCAGCGGAATGCTGCGGATTTTGGCGCTTTTTCCTTGACCGATCGTAATATCTAAGCGGCAGTCTTCCATCGCCGGATACAGGATTTCTTCTGTAACTTTCGATAATCGGTGAATTTCGTCGATAAACAGCACGTCGCCTGCTTTCAGGTTGATTAGCAATCCGACAATATCTCGCGGTTTTTCTAGGGCTGGGGCTGTGGTGATTTTGCATTCTACTTCCATTTCTGCTGCTAAAATTAGCGACATTGTGGTTTTGCCCAATCCCGGCGGGCCGTAGAGTAACAGGTGATCCATCGGTTCGCCGCGGGATTTGGCTGCTGCAATTGCGATCGCCAAAACTTCTCTCAAGTCTTTTTGCCCGATATATTCAGCTAACCGCTGGGGCCGGATTTTGTCTTCTTGTTTGCTGTTGATTTCGTCGGGTAGTTCTTGCGATTCTAGTAGCGATTCCGTCTCGGGTTTGGCGGCTTTTTTCCGGGGTGCCGGGGCTATGTCTTCGGGTAGATTTGGGTCGGGTGGTTGTTGTTTGGAGGAGATAATTGCCATAGTTATTTGCGATCGGGCAATGGGAATTGTTTACAATTGTGAGCGGAATCATTACCAGTATTGAGTTCGCTATGAGTATTCCATCTTCTTTATTAGCGTCGGAAAGCATAACTTTTGAGGGGGCGATCGAGCTGACTCAATCTTTACTAGCCCAAATTGAAGCCGATAGACTTTCAGAGGCCCAGATCGAGCAAGCAGTGGCCTCTCTGGTGAAAACTAAGAACGGTGCTCGGGGTTTTTTTGTTACTTATCTGACGGACGAGGGACAGGTGGCAGACAGGCCTTCACCCGGAGTTATCGAGGCGCTGCGATCGGCTCCTGAGATCGTAGCAGAACTGCTGGTGAAAAATTTAGCGATGTCGTCGGCGATGGTTGTGTATCATTCGCGCCATCAAAGCGAGGAAAGAGCCGCGGGTTCTGCTAGAGTGCAGGGGCGATCGCACAATTTGATTCAAATCCTGCAAATGCCCGCCTGTAAAGCTGTAGCGTCCGAAATGCTGGAAAGTTTGCAGAATGCTAGCGGCGAGTACGAGGAATTTTTTGAACGGTGGGGCTACGACGACGAGCAAAAACTGGCGATACGTTCAGCAGTGAGTCAGGCGATCGGGTAAAGTAGACCTCTAGCAAAAATAGCTAGGATGGGCTACAGTCCCGCTCAAAAAATTGATTAAAAGGACTTTTGCAATTTTGTCTCTTATTTTCTTCAGTCTGCGGAGGCAGACTTCGTTTGTCTAGACGCGGTTTCAACCGCCGAGTCCGATCTTTGCCAGCAGATGCTTGATCAAAGCGGCGGGGCTGTGGAATAATTGCGGTTTAGCAAAAGCTGCACAATCGTAGCTGGAGTTGATTTAGGTGTGAAGGTTAGTGAACGAGGGCGAAAAAATTGCTGAGAACGGTGAAAGGAGTTGCCCAAAAAGCCCGATCGGCTCGCGGCAGGATGCCCGCAAGCAGCCAACGGTGGACGAAGCTGCATCTACTGACAACATTGGTGCGCCGGGACTTGGAAGCTCAATACAAAGGTTCGATTCTGGGCAATTTGTGGCCGCTGCTGAATCAGCTATCGCAATTGGTGATTTACACTTATGTATTCTCGATCGTCCTCAAGGTCAAGCTCCAACTTGCAGGGTTCCCCGAAAACAGTGACATTACCTTTGGAGTCTGGCTGTTTGCAGGTTTATTGCCTTGGAGTGCCTTCACCAGCGGTTTGATTAAATCGGGAGTATCCGTGGTTGGGCAGCCAAATTTAGTCAAAAAAGTGGTATTTCCCCTCGGTTTGCTGCCGCTAGTGCCGATTTTGACCGCTTTTATTGAAAGTTCTCTCGGTTTAGCAGCTTTGATTTTGATCGTAGCAGTGTCCACGCAAAAGCTCAACGCTACTTTATTCTTGCTACCACTGGTTTGGGCGCCTCAGTTGCTGCTAACAGCGGGCTTGGGATATTTGACAGCGGGCTTGACAGTGTTTTTGCGAGACATTCCTCAGACATTAGGTGTTATTCTAAATTTTTGGTTTTATTTGACGCCGATCGTCTATCCAGCATCAATCATCCCCGAAGAATGGCGAGCGTGGATATTTTGGCTCAATCCAATGGCCGCCATCTCCGAGATTTACCGAGATCTGATACTGCTTGGAGAAGTCAAGCATTGGGGTGAATGGGGTGTCGCCACCCTGATTTCTGCTGCTATATTTTGTGCAGGTTTTGCAGTTTACCGCCGTTTGCGCCCCGCTTTTGCTGACGTGCTTTGACAGTTGACAGTTGACAGTTGACAGTTGACAGTTGAGGGCGACCTCTACCTGGAAGTCCGAGGATTCGAGTAATGAATCGTCTTTTTTTGATTTCTCCCTACAAGGGTTCCGGCTTTAAACCAATTTCTCCTGGTAAACTTATTTGAGATCGCAAGTCAATCTAAAATCTAAAATTCCAATAAAGGTTTGTAGTGAGGACTCGCATTCCTCATAAAAATCTGAGGACTAAAGTCCTCACTACAAACCTATTTTTAGTGAGATCGGACATAATATCAATCTAAAATCTAAAATCTAAAATCTAAAATCGGATGACAGAAAATGTAATTTCACTAAAAAATGTTTCTAAATGCTTTAAGCGATACGATCGTCCAGGAGACCGCTTAAAAGAAATTATTTACCCCAGCAAAAAACTCGCTGACGAATTTTGGGCTCTCCACGACATCAATCTGGAAATTCCTCAAGGACAAACTCTAGGAATTGTCGGCCGCAACGGTTCGGGAAAAAGCACTCTTTTGCAAATAATTGTGGGGACTTTGACGCCCACCACCGGCAGCGTGGATGTGAAAGGACGAATTTCCGCTTTGTTGGAACTTGGAAGCGGATTTAACCCGGAATTTACCGGGCGGCAAAATGTATTCTTCAACGCTCAAATACTGGGATTCAGTCAAAAAGAAACTGAAGCAAAGTTTGACGAAATAGCTGCTTTTGCTGATATTGGAGATTTCATCGAACAGCCAGTCAAAACTTATTCCAGCGGTATGTTTGTCAGGCTGGCTTTTGCTGTTGCGACTAGCGTCGAACCGGATATTTTGGTGGTTGACGAAGCACTTTCGGTAGGCGACGAAGCTTTTCAGCGCAAGTGTTTTGCCCGCTTGCAAAGCATTCAAGAAGGTGGCGGCACGATTTTATTTGTCTCTCACGCTGCTACTTCGGTGGTGCAACTTTGTACGTCAGCAATTTTAATGGATAGCGGAGAATTGCTGCTCGCTCACACGCCGAAGGTGGTAATTTCTAAGTATCAAAAGTTGATCTATGCAGATCCAGATAAAGTATTGGGGCTGAAGTCAGATATTCGATCGCTAAATCAACTCACAAAGCAAGAAAGTGACAACAATCTTCAGGATGCTAATTTAGAAAGCACAAAGACGGAGGTGAAACCCGAGCAATATCACTCGAAATCCCAGGAACATTATGATGAATTTTACGATCCGGGGATGATACCGTCGAATACGGTGAGGTATCCGTCTCGCGGAGCGGAAATTATCAACCCCCACATCGAGACTCGGTCGGGAACTGTGGTAAATCACTTGATTGGTCGTCAAGATTATGTTTACACTTACTCTGTCACTTTCTCGCGGTCAACTTCCAAGGTGAGGTTTGGAATGTTGATTAAAACGATTAGCGGTTTTGAGTTAGCTGGTGCTTCTTTAAAGGCTTCCAGTCAGTCCGTTAGGTATGTGGAAGCGGGAACGACAATTGTCGTGAAGTTTCAGTTTAAATGTTTGCTAAATCCTGGGGTTTATTTTTTGAATGCGGGGGTTGTGGGAACGGTAGATGAGGATTTAACTTATCTGGATCGCTGCGTTGATGTGGCGATGTTTAGAGTTCAGTCTTGTACTGAGTCCTGCGGTAACGGCATCGTTGACTTGCTGATCGAACCGTGTTTAACTGTTGTTAATTCTGATTCTCTGGTGAAAAAGGCGTCAACCGAAGTCATCTAAAATTCTGTGAAAACAATGAGCGAGAGCAATTTAGATTTAGTCCAAAATCCGGTAATCGAAGCATTTATTCGAGAGCAAACTAAGTTTCCCGAAGATTTTAAACTAAATATCTGCGAAAACGATGAAATGTATTTGTTTGCGTTGAGCAATGTCAAGGACGATCGCGATCGGGCTTTGGTGCGCTATTATTCGCTGGGGCGCCGCATCTTGGATACTGTTAAACAGGTTGTGGATTGGCATTTTGGCAGTTTTGAGAATGTACCGTCTTTTCTAGATTTTGCCTGCGGTTACGGTAGATTTACACGGTTTTTGATTCAGGAAATACCGCCGGAACAAGTTTGGGTTTCTGATATTTATGCTAATGCGGTTAAGTTTCAAACTGAATACTTCGGCGTTAGCGGTATTGTTTCGACTGGAAAACCAGAAAATTATTTAATCGATCGCAAATTTGACTGCATTCTGGCTAATTCTTTTTTCAGCCATATGCCGGAAAGAACTTTTACAAGTTGGTTGCAAAATTTGTACGATTTGTTGACTCCTAACGGTATTTTGATGTTCAGCGTTCACGATGAGTGTTTGCGTGCTCCTAATGTAGAAATGCCTGCTAATGGTATTCTGTTCAGCGCCCTCAGCGAAAGTCAGTCTTTAGATAAGGAGGAATACGGCACAACTTATGTAACTGAAAAGTTTGTCAGAGAAGTTGTCGATAAAGTTAGCGCAGGTAAGGCTTTTGTTCACCGCATCGAAAAAGGTATATGCAGGTTTCAGGATTTGTATGTTGTCACAAATCAACTATCTAGAGATTTTTCGGAGTTGAAATTCAATCAGCACCCGGAAGGATATGTTGATGTTGCTGCTTTTACAAATAAGGAGAATTTGTATCTGGAAGGATGGGCGGCAGATCTGAATGGCGGCGGTAAAATTGAGGATTTGCAAGTGCTGGTAAACGGTGAGTTTGTGCAGAGGTGCGAGCCTTTTTACGATCGCCCGGATGTGGCCGGACACTTTGAAACTGATGTGGCTTTGCAGTCGGGTTGGAACTGTTATTTACCGAAAAACTCTGTGGCGCCGCAGGATGTGTTAACCGTTAAAGCAATCAATAACTACGGTTTGACATGGATTTTGGAAACTTGCACTGTGCAATCGCTGGTAAGGCAAAAGCAATCGCGGTCTTTGTTGGGGTCTACTCAACTCAAACTTCAATTGGTTGAAACTCAGCTAGCTGGGGCTAAGATAGAATGGGAGCAAAGTCAAAGTAAGTTAATGATTACTGAAACTCAGTTAGAAGAATCTCATACTAAGTTGGAAGAAACTCAAAATCAATTAATTTCAGTTCACTCGCAGTTGGAACAAACTCAAAGTCAGTTAGTGTCTCTGCAAATGCAGTTGGAGAAGACTGAAAATCAGTTGATGAATGTCAAGCAAGAACTAGAGAAATCGCAATGTCGAGTTGTGGCGATGGAAAGTAGCAAGTTCTGGAAGCTGAGAAGCACGTGGTTTCAAGTCAGGCGAGCGCTCGGTTTAGCGGGAGAATAAGACAAGACCATTTTAGATTTTGGATTTTGGATTTTGGATTTTAGATTGTGGATTGGAGATTGGAGATTGGGAGAGATGAGGGACTAAGTGTTGGGATATTACCTATAAGTTGCATTTTGGGCTAAATCGTGTAGCGAGTAAAAATGGTGTGGGAATTAGGGCGAGGGAGAGAAATTGTGAATATGAATGACAGCAAACCGTCGGTTTTTATTGTTACTGGAATGCACCGTTCCGGTACATCTTTAACGGCTTCTTTGTTTCAGAAAGTCGGAGTTGATATTGGCAAACAGTTGGTGGGCCCGGCGGTGGGAAATGTGAAAGGTCATTTCGAGAATGTTGATTTTGTTGAGTTTCACAAGAGTGTTTTACGATCGCACGGCATAGATGAACTCGGCTGTACGTTTGAACAAACGATTCCGGTAGCAGCGGAATATGTGGAAATTGCCAAACGGGCGATCGCGCAAAACCAACAAACTGACAACCATTGGGGCTGGAAAGACCCGCGAACCGCCCTGTTTTGGGATTTTTGGCTAAATTTGCTTCCCACAGCCAATTTCATCTGCGTTTATCGATCGCCCTGGGAAGTCGTGGATTCGCTGTACCGCCGCGGAACCGATGTCAGCTTGCTGCAAAACCCCGAAATGGCAGTAAAAATGTGGATTCACTACAACCAAAAAGTCTTAGAATTGTCCGAACGTTTTCCCGATCGCTGTCTGTTGGCCAACGTTTACCCGATCGGCAACACTCCGGAATTTTTTATCGATCGAGTCAACGACAAATTTAACGTTAACTTAGGTGCGATACCTGCCGACAATTTTGAAGAATCTTTATTAGTCAACGATATTGTCAAAAGTCATAGGCCGAGTTTAATAGAACAATATTTTCCCGAAGCCTTAGAACTATATCAAGTTTTGGAAACCCAAGCTGGCAATCTGGGCAGCGAATCGAATTCTGCCAGCGATAAAATTATTCATTTTCCAGCATCTTCTGTCGGGCCTTTTGAAGATTGGCTAAAAATCCGCTTGCTGGAAAAACAGCAAAAAACCAGCAATTCCGAAATCAAACAGTGGCAAGAAGAATTTCACCAAGCCCAGGCGAAAGTGTTGGGATTGGAGGCAGAATTAGGAGAAACTCAAGTACAACTTGCAGGCAAAGAATCAAATTTTCAAGAAGCTTTAGCAAAACTGCTCGGATTAGAAACAGAATTAGGACAAACTCAGGCACAGCTTGCCGGTCAAGAATCGCAATTTCAAGAAGCTTTAGCAAAAGTCCTGAAGTTAGAAACAGAATTAGGACAAACTCAGGTACAACTTGCAGGCAAAGAATCACAATTTCAAGAAGCTTTAGTAAAACTGCTCGGATTAGAAACAGAATTAGGACAAACTCAGGTACAGCTTGCCGGCAAAGAATCGCAATTTCAAACAGCTTTAGCAAAAGTCTTGGAATTAGAAGCAGAATTAGGGAAGAGTCAGGTAAAATACGAAGAAAAAGAATTCAAATTGGAGCAAAAGTTAGCTGAGTTACTGTGGTTGGAAACAATACAGAGTCAAACTCAGGAAAAATTAAATGAAAGTCGGGAAGACTTAGAAAAATCGCGCCAGGAAACAGAAAGAGTGCGGGCAGAAATTGAGGCAATCAAGTCTTCTGACTGGTGGCAAATCCGAGAAAATTTGTGGGGTTTTAGGCGCCGAATCCGTGACCTCTTCCCGAAATATATTTTTTCGTTAGACCAACCCACTACTTGGCAAATTAGCGATTCTAATTTACTAATCGTGGGCTGGGTATTTAACACAAAAATTGAGATTAAAGCAGTGCGCGCCCGAATTGATGACAAAATATTTTCGGGCGTTTACGGCATAGAAAGAAGCGATATAGCGATAGCACATTCTAATATTCCGGCTGCGAGGAAAGCGGGTTTTACTATTGAATTGCAAGCGCCTGCCGGACGGCACGAAGTGGTACTAGAAGCCCAAGAAGCAGGCGGAAATTGGCATCTCTTGGCAACTTATCCGCTGTTGGTTTCAACAATTCAAGCATCGTTAGATGTACCCGTGGTGTGGGAACAGCGTCAGGGTCAAATTTTGTTCGCAGGTTGGTGCTGTCACCACGATCGCAAAATTGCTAAATTAAGCTTTGTGTGCGGAGATATTTCTGTAGAATGCGCCTACGGTTTGCGGAGAAAAGATGTCGGCGAAGTGTTTCCCGACTGGGTTAACAGTTCGGAAAGTGGCTTTGAGGCACTTGTCGATTTGCCGCCAGGGGAATGGCAAGTTTCGCTGCAAGCTGAGTTAGATACCGAGGAAATTTTGTATTTTCAAGCGCCACAAATATTGACTGTGCGGCGCTACCATATTTGGCAGCGAAGTGCTGATAAATTTGAGGAGTTTTCGAGTTTTGTAGAGGCAATCCGGCAGCGGGCTAGGGAGAGAAAACAGCGTCTGGGCAGAATTGTGCCGATGCCTTGGGAAATTGTCAAGGTGATGCGCCAGTTGGGGAAGATTTACCAACAGCAAAAACAGTTGACTGCGCCGGGGGATTTGCTACCGCCTGCGGGTTTTGTGGTGCCGAAACCGATTGATAGGTATGACGCTTGGTTGGAGGTGAATCAGTGGAATAGTCGATCGCGCGATTACTTGATTTCTCGGTTAAAATCCTGTGGGGAAGCGCTGCCCAAGATTTCGGTGGTCATGCCAGTGTACAATCCGCAGATAGATTTTCTCGAAAGTGCGATCGACAGTGTAATCAATCAAGTCTATCAAAACTGGGAACTCTGCATCGCTGACGATCGCAGTACCGACGCCACAGTTGCTGACACCTTGAAAAATTGGGCCGAAAAGGACGATCGTATCTGCATACAATTTCGCACAGAAAACGGCAACATCAGCGCCGCAACTAACAGCGCAGCCGCCCTCGCCACAGGCGACATCATCCTATTTTTAGACAACGACGACGAACTAACTCCCGACGCCCTAGGCGAAGTAGCGCTATATTTTGCCACCCATCCAACCACCGATTTTCTCTACTCAGACGACGACAAAATCGACACCAAAGGTCGCCGTTTCGCCCCACAATTCAAACCGCAATGGTCGCCAGAACTGCTGCTTTCCTATATGTATCTCGGTCATTTGTGCGCCGTCAGAAAACAGATTTTTGAAGAAATAGGTGGCTTGCGCCTCGGTTTTGAAGGCTCGCAAGATTACGATTTTGCCTTAAGAGCAACCGAAATTTGTCGCCACGTCGCGCACCTGCCTTTAGTGCTGTATCATTGGCGAACTGCACCCGGTTCTACAGCCATATCTGGGGCCGCAAAACCCGCCAGTTTTGGCGCAGGTCAAAAAGCAATCCAAGATGCACTAAACCGCCGACAAATTAATGGCAATGTCGCTCAGCACGCCTGGGCTACCAAAGAAAATTTGGGCATCTTTGCCCAAGATTTCCCGGATGACGGCCCGTCAGTAACGGTAATTATTCCTACTAAAAATCAGGTGAAATTGCTGAAAGCCTGTCTAGATTCTCTGGAAACTACAACCTACAAAAACTTTCAAATTGCTGTCATAGATAATGAAAGCGACGATCCGAAAACTCTAGAATATTTAAAGCAATTAACTTGCCAAGTTTTGCGAATCAAAAATCCTGGTGGCAAGTTTAGTTTTGCAGCAATCAACAACCGCGCCGTCGAGAAAGTTGACAGCGAATATGTATTGTTTTTGAACAACGATACTGAAGCAATCAACCCGCGCTGGCTGAGTCAAATGGTGGGATACGCTCAAATTCGCGGCGTTGGTGCAGTCGGCGCGCGACTGTTATATCCCGACGGTAGAATTCAGCACGCGGGAGTAATTCACGGCCTCCATCACGGTTTGGCCGGTCACGCTTTTAAGCTGATGGATAAGGAGAATCGAGGCTATCTTTCTCAAGCGATGGTAACGCGAAATTACTCGGCGGTAACTGCTGCTTGCACGATTACTCCCCGTCAATTGTTCTTAGAATTGGGCGGCTTTGATGAGGATGATTTTGCTGTTGCTTACAATGATGTCGATTACGGATATCGATTGTTAGAACGGGGTTATCGGTGCGTGTATTGTCCCGATGCGGAGTTGTTGCACAAGGAGGGAACTTCGAGAGGTTTTACTGACAATCCTCAAGAAGTTGCGGCTTTTCGGCGCAAGTATGCGGGGAAAAATGACAGCTTTTACAGTCCTCATTTGTCTTTAGAAGATGAGTATTTTCATATTCAACCCCGACGGGTTTTTATGAAAGGAGAGGGAAAGAAGAAGGAAGAAGGAAGAGGGAAGAAGGAAGAAGAAAGAGGGAAAAAGGAAGAGGGTTATACATTGGAAGTTTCGGATTCTGGTTTGTTGGTAGCCAATACAAACAATTCTATTCATCCTCTTAAGGTTTTGATGTGCAGCAATTCGCTGGATTTTACGGGCGCGCCGCTGCATCAGTATGAGATTGCGGTGAAATTGGCGGCTGAGGGTGTGATTTTGCCGATCGTACTTTGCACGACAGACGGCCCCCTGCGCCAAGCTTACGAACAACAGGGAATTGAAGTCATTGTACGCGACAATCCCCTCGAACACATCTACCAGCGCGATGCTTACGATGAAGCTATCCGGAGTTTTAGTAAGGAAATTGAAAGTTTAAAAGTAGATGCAATTTATGCCAATACTTTAGAAAACTTCTTTGTAGTTGATGCGGCGCGAGAAATCGGAGTTCCGGCGGTGTGGAACGTGCACGAAAGCGAACCTTGGCAAACTTATTTTAACAGGTTTGGCTCGGAGATTGCGGCGAGAGCTTTGGAGTGTTTCCGCTTTCCTTACAAGGTGATTTTTGTGGCGGATGCAACGCGTGACAGGTATTTGCCTCTCAACAGCCACCACAATTTTACAGTGATTCACAACGGCTTAGATTTGAGCAAACTGGAAAATTCCGAGAATTCTGAAGACGCTAGAAACACTTTAGGTGTGGCAGCGGAAGATGTGGTATTGTTGCTGCTGGGAACCGTCTGCGAACGTAAAGGCCAGCAAGATTTAGTTCAAGCACTTTCACTTTTGCCTGAAAAATGGCACAATAAGATTAGGTGTTTCATTGTGGGCGATCGGCCGAGTATTTACAGCAATAAATTAGCCGATATGGTGAACGCATTGCCGGAAGAGTTGCGACAAAGGGTGACAGTAGTCCCGGAAACCGGGGAACCAGGAAAATATTACAAAGCGGCGGATATTTTTGTTTGCACTTCTCGTGTCGAAAGTTTTCCGCGAGTGATTTTGGAAGCGATGGCCTGCGATTTACCAATTATTACATCGCCAGTCTTTGGAATTAAGGAACAAGTGAGGCCGGGAATTAACGGTTTGTTTTATACGCCCGATCGTCCGGATCAATTACTTGCAGCTTTGATTAGTTTGTTGGAGGATAAATCTTTGCGCCAGCAGTTAGCTGGAAATGCTAAATATGTCTTGGATTCACTCAATACTTTTGAGGAGATGACTCAAGCTTATGCAGACATTTTCTGCGAAGCATATTTCAGCAGTCATTAATCATGGGCAAAACAGGTCATTGGCCAAACAGGTCATTGGCCAAACAGGTCATTGGGCAAACAGGGCATTGGTAGAACAGGTAATTGGTAATATCAAATCTGGCTGTACCGGAATTATTAAACCGCAGAGAACACAGAGGACACAGAGGAAGAGAATGGAGAGATGAATCATTCCAATGAAGACCGGATTTGATATAATTGGTAGCACAGGGCAAGGAGAAACGAAGACTTGCGGAACATATTCAAAATCCAGACATCTATACTATAAAATAATCAAAAATGAACGATGAAAAAATGACCGATCGCCCAAGAGTAGATTATGAAACTGCCTGGGACAGTTACGCCCAACAGTGGGAAGAAACTAATCCCGAACTTTCCCATATTGGGGACGAATGGATAGGTAAAGCTGCTGGTGCGGCCAACTCCTTAGCCGAATACGAAGCACTGATAGAACAGGAATTTGTTGCACCGTACATCAAAAAAGAACATACGGTTTTAGAAATTGGTATCGGTGGCGGAAAAACTGGTTCGCTGTTGCTGAAATATTGCGATCGCCTAATTTGCGCCGATATTTCCAGTCAAATGCTGCAAGCCGCGCGATCGCGCTTGGGAGTCGATCGCGTTTCCTACGTCAAACTCGACGGTTTAACATTAGACGGCATCGCCCAGGGTGCAGCCGATGTCTGCTTTTGCTACGATACAATGGTACACGTAGAAGCCGTAGACATATTCAACTACCTAACTCGCATTCCCAAACTGCTGCGGGGCGATCGCATTTGCGTCTTCCACCACGGCAATATTCTCAGCGAATTAGGGTGGCAAAAATTCGCCGGCGAGTGGGACAAAAACTTGCTGGGACGCAGAGATGGCACTGCATTCTCAATAATGACAGATACAATTATGGAAAAATTTCTCAACCATTTAAACTATGAAATCCTCCTGAAAAATACATCTTCAGTACCGCGAGATTGCGTCTGGATTTGCAAAGCACCATTAAACAGTTGACAGTTGACAGTTGACAGTTGACAGCGATGTTTTTAAAGCAGTCTCACACCTGCTGGAATTATAACTAATCGATCGAACATCATGTAAATCCTGTTCATCTTCCTTCCTTTTTCCTTCTTCCTTCTAAAATGAAAGCATTATTTCTCCACCCCAACTTCCCCGCCCAATACCGCCACATTATCACGGCTTTAGGCGCCAATCCCAAAAATCAAATTGTTTTCGGCACTAAAAACGAGCGTCCAGAATGGGACATTCCCGGAGTTCGCAAAGCAGCATTTACCCCCAGCCGCGAACCCCACGCCCAGACTCACCAATACGTGCGCCCTTTAGAAAGTGCCGTCATCTACGGACAAGCCGTATTTAGAATGGCCGAACAACTCAAAGCTGACGGTTTTGTACCCGATGTAATCTGCGGACATTCAGGTTGGGGGCCGACACTATTTGTCAAAGAAGCTTTTCCAAATACGCCACTTTTGTGTTATTTCGAGTGGTTTTATCACGCCATTGGTTCCGACGCAGATTTCGATCCGGCGGAACCTTTAAGTGTTGACGATATGGCGAGAATTAGAATCAAAAATGCGCCGATTCTGATCGATTTATATTCTTGCGATTGGGGTTTGTCGCCGACTTATTGGCAGCGATCGCAATTTCCGCCAGAATTACAACAAAAATTATCCGTACTCCACGACGGCGTAGACACCGATTATTTTAAACCAGATCCCGGTGCTAAACTAATTTTACCGAACTTAGATTTGTCCGGCGTTGATGAAATTGTCACCTACGTATCGCGGGGAATGGAACCTTACCGTGGTTTTCCAGAGTTCATTGAGTCGATCGCCTACGTGCAAGAACGCCGCCCCAACTGTCACGTTGTAATTGTTGGTTCAGACAGAGTTTGTTACGGCCGTTCTTTACCAAATGGCGAGTCTTACAAAGACCATATGCTCAAAAAAGTGCCGCTAGATATGTCGCGAGTACACTTTGTCGGGCCGCTACCTTACGGACTGTATTTAAAAGTAATTCAAGCATCCGACGTACACGTTTATTTAACCAGACCTTTCGTGCTATCTTGGTCGATGATTGAATCTCTATCGGCAGGATGTTTAGTAATCGGTTCCGATACGGGCCCGGTGAGAGAAGTTATCCGCGATGGAGAAAACGGTTTAATCGTCGATTACTTCTCGCCGAAACAAGTAGCCGATCGCATTGACGAAGTTTTAGACCATCCTACCCGCATGGCAGAAATTCGGGTCAAGGCCCGTCAAACCGCCCTAGAACGCTACAGTTTAGCTAATATGTTACCGCAGCAATTACAACTAATCGAGCAGGTTGCAAGTCGATCGATGCCGCCGACAGTTGGTATGCAGCCAGAACGGGAATTGGCCGCATCTTTTGGAGTGAGAATTTAGTGCGATCGTAAGGTACGCCACAAGCACCCTTAGGTACGTTGTTGGGCTTCAGCCCTCTTTCCTAATATTATAAAGAGCGCTGAAGCGCAACTACGTACCTAATTTGTCTGACGACAATAAAACCACCCTGCTGATTAAGGGGGGTTAGGGCGATCGAGTCAGGTACACAGCGGAAATTCTACATAATCTTAGGCACTTTAAAAAACTCCCCATCGCGATCGGGAGCACCCGCCAAAATACTCTCGCCGTTAGCAAACGGTTGCAAATCGTCCGATCGCATAACATTGCTAACATCGATCGCCCGAGTTGTCGGTTTTACCTTACTCGTATCCAGTTCGCTCAACTGCTCAAAATAATCCAAAATACCGTTCAGTTGACCAGTAAACTGCTCTTCTTCTTCCGGCGTTAATTCCAATCGGGCTAAATTCGCTACTTTCCGAACTTCTTCTTTGTCAATCATAAAAATTGGGAATTGGGAATTGGGAATTGGGCATAGGGAATTGGGAATTGGGCATAGGGCATGGGGCATGGGGCATGGGGCATGGGGCAAAGAGGCCAAACAAGTTATGTGTTATTTGTTATTTGTTATTTGTTATTAGAGAAACTACTAACTATTAACTACTAACTATTAACTATGCCCGATGCCCCATTCCCTATTCCCCATTCCCTATTCCCCATTCCCATCATAGTTAAAAATACACATCAATTTGCGATCGCCCTGTCGTCTTCAGCCAATTCTGCACCTCAATGTAATTGTTCGGCGCCAAACGAATAGCCTCCTTCCAGTAATCCGCAGCTTTATCAAACAGCCCTTCCGCCCCTTCAACATTGCCAGCTTCCTTTTCCCTTTCCCCTTGATAGTGGTAAATCACAGCAATATTGTTCAGCGCTTGCGGCATTCTGGGATTCAGTTCAAGCGCTTCGCTGTAATACTCCAAAGCTTTATCGTGTTCGCCGTTGCTAGTATGGATCAGACCCATATTGTACAATACATAACTGCGATCGTAAGGATCTTCTTCCAGCTTCAGCGCTTCAGTATAATTGTCCAGCGCTTCAGCATATTCGCCATCAGCTTGAGCCGACATACCATCCCGATAATAAGCAAAAGCTTCCTTCGCCTTCTTTTTCGCGGGCATAATCTTCAGGATGATATCAGCCATTACCGTGAAACTTTTGTCAATAAAGTTATCGTTGCGTTGAGTTCTTGGCATATGCGATTCTTTTCGTTAGTGGCTAATCTCAAAAATTAGCGGGTAAAGTTTTCCTATGAATACTTGCACAACAATTTTAGTTTAGAGTTGTGCTGAGAATGCGAAAAAGACTTGTGAGACACAAGGACAAACTTGACAACACGCGCAAGTCCTATCTATTGTAGATAACTATTGCAAGACTTGCAAAAAAAACATATTTTTTTTACATATTTAAACTTTTATTAAGTTTTCAAAGTTCAGCCAACACTGAAAAGCTTTTGGGAAAAAAGTAGGGTACGGTTCAATTGAGGGTAACAGTTTGCGAGCGATCGGTGTAAGGTGAAGGCTGTCGCCTTAGTCCTAATTCGCCCCCCAAAGCATGAGTCCGAGCCAATCAGTCTTGGGGTTGGCATTTGCTAGATGCGATGGCGCAGGGGTTTCAGCCAGATTTCACCATTGCTGATGTCGGGACGGGATTGAGAGCAGGTCAGAAAGAAGTCCTGCCTGATACTCCTTGTCATGGAGATATTTTTCAGCTCCAACAACAATTTGAGACAGTTGTTGACAATTGCTAATTAGCATGGTAATGTCAGACTATTCCAGCGTAAAAAATGTTAATTTTTCAAGCAGGACTAAGCAGTCGGGGTAATTGTATTCATTTGTAGTAAAAATAAGTTGGAAGTATTAATTAGGTAATGTCGTATCGTATTGTTGCTTATATCACTGCCTATTCAGATAAAACTGCCCTTGAGCGGTGTATCGCTTCTCTTAAGTGTCAAACTTATTCGATCGAGAAAATCTTAATAGTCGATAACTCGCCTCATGTGTTGTTGTCTCCTGAAGAATTAGACGAATCTATTATCGTCAAATCTTATCCCCAAAACATCGGCATTTCTGGCGGTTTACGAGTGGGTATTGAATGGTCTATTAAAAATGAATTTGATTTTATTTGGACTTTCGATCAAGATACTGAACCTTCACCAGATGCTTTAAAAAGATTAATTGAAACCTATGATAATCTCAAAGAAGCTCATCAAAAAATTGGAATTATTGCTCCACTTCCTGTTGATAGAGTCACAGGACAACAATGGAATGGAATGATCTTAGATAAGTATCAACTAAAACAATTTCTTATAAACGATCAAATCCCTGAAATTTATAAATGTGATGCCGTTATTACAGCAGGTTCTCTTATTTCCATTCAAGCCGCTTACAATACTCCCTTTCCTAATGAAAATTTATTTATTGAAGCAGTTGATTGGGAATATTGTCTAAAATTAAAGAAACAAAATTATTCTATATTTGTCAATAGAAATATTGTTCTAAAACAACGATTTGGAGAGACTCAAGAAGTTAATTTATTTTATCCTAAAATAAAAATAATGCGATTGAATTGTTCTCCGTTGCGTTACTACTACCGATGCAGGAATAACACCTTTGTCGAACTTAGTCTCGCTATGGAGAACAAACTATTGATTATGTTTAGTATTCATAGAATTAAAATTATGATTAATTTAGTTATTAAAATCTTGCTATTAGAAAACCTATCAAGAAGATTGAAAATTTGGGCTTGTCTGCGCGGAACTTATGATGGTTTCAGAGGGAACTTAGGAAAAACCTGGGTATAATCTACAAGAATGAGTCCGAGCCAATCAGTCGCAGCCAGTTTACCGCTTGATGCTCGCCAGAAAATAGCGATCGTGATATTGGCAAAGACAAAGTACGCACCCACACTATTAGTAGCGTTGGCGATCGGTTACCAGAGGTAACGCACCCTACAGATAGATTCTTTGCGTAAGTCCTGTACTCTTTACCCCTTCCCCCTTCCCCCAACAGCAGTAACAAAAATACGTGGGGCAATGCGTGAGATATGTTATAGTAAACAGTCAGCCTAAATAGTTAGGTTTCAAATTGTTGTCTATTATCTCAGGAAACCGAAATGCTCAGAACCGATGTAATTCAAAAAATAATCGACAAGAAAAAAGCCCTGAGGTATTTAGAAATCGGCGTAAATAATGGCGATAGTTTTTTCCCGATCGAGATCGCTCAAAAGGTGGGAGTAGATCCTAGTTTTGCATTTTCTGAAGAACGTAAATTGGAATGGGCTAGTAAAAATCTATGTAATGCAACAGCGGAATATATAGACGCCACTAGCGATGCTTTTTTTGCAAGTGCCAATCCGATCGAACGGTTTGATGTAGCATTTATCGATGGATTGCATACCTACGAACAATCATTGCAAGATGTCCTGAATACCTTGGACAACCTCAATGAAAATGGCGTAATAGTCATGCATGATTGCAAACCACCCCATGTCCTCGCAGCCTGTCCAGCTCAGTCTCTGCAAGCTGCGATCGACATGAATTTACCTGGATGGGATGGCAACTGGTGTGGTGATGTCTGGAAAACGATTTGTTATCTAAGAAGTAATCGCAAAGATTTGCGAGTCTTTGTGTTGGATTGCGATTTTGGCTTAGGCATAGTTATGAAAGGAAAGCCTGATATCGATCTCAACCTGAGCAAAGATGAATTGGATAAAATGACTTATGAAGATGTTCTCAATGGTAAAGAAAATTTTCTTAACTTAAAAGATGAAAACTATTTGTTTGAGTTCTTAGAAACAATCTAATTCACTATCCACTATCCACTACTCACTATTCACTAATTTAATTATGCAAGCTGATATTTTTTATTAAGATGGCATTCGTCGCAGGTGGTTATATTCCGACACCCCCTGTATCTAGTTCAATTTTGACTCTGATCCAAGAATACAAATACCACTCAGAAACAAATGAGAATCAAGTAGATGTTTTCAATTGATCGACGCGACGAATTACTGGCGATCGCCGGTATTCTCGACCCAAAGCTGACAGCAATCGCTATCAGCTTTGATGTACCTTTAATGATGGCAGAATTTGCCGTGCAGTGCTACCTTAAAACTGCCATTTTTGAACCATGCCAAAAGTAGCAATGTTTTGCCCCAAAATCAAGGTCAGCCACAAAAAAAGCCTAAATTCTCCAGGTCTAAACCAGCTTTAATGCCCGCAACCTATAATTAAAAATAACCGCGTAATTTTCACAAAGAGAAACACATGGCTCCAAATCCCGGGATTATGCAAGCCGTCGAGCAACTTGGCTACCGCGTTACGGTTGGAGACGTGGCGGCAAAAGCTGGACTAGATGTCAATTTTGCCCAGCGAGAACTGTTAACGCTGGCCTCCGAAGCAGGCGGCAACCTGCAAGTAGCAGAATCCGGCGACATTGCCTACATATTTCCCAACAACTTTCGAGATATTTTGCGAAACAAATTCTTGCGCTTGCAGTTGCAGGAATGGTGGCAAAAAATCTGGCGAGTTCTATTTTACTTGATTAGAATATCTTTTGGCTTAGTGCTGGTAGCTTCCATCCTTTTAATTGTTGTTGCTATTACGCTTTTACTCTCCAGCATGAACAGCGACAATAACGGTGGAGGAGGCGGAAGCGGAGGCGAAAGTGGAGGTGGCGGCGGAGGCTTTTTCTTTTTTCCCTACTTCTGGAACGACTTAATCTGGATCTTTTACTGGAACCATGATGAACCATACTACCAGCAGCGATCGCGCGATCGCGGTCAAAAACCCCAAATGAGTTTTCTGGAAGCAGTTTTCTCATTTATATTTGGAGACGGGAATCCCAATAAAAATCTAGAAGAGCGCAAGTGGAGCGATATAGCCACCGCAATTCGCAACAACCGAGGCGCAGTCGCAGCCGAACAAATTGCGCCCTATCTCGACAATCTCGGACAGGGATACGCCCGAGAATACGAAGAATATATGTTACCAGCCCTGGCCCGTTTTGACGGCCGCCCCGAAGTCAGTCCCGAAGGGCAAATCATCTATCATTTTCCGCAATTGCAAACCACAGCCCTCCTGCAAAATCCTCAACCAACAGGAACTTATTTGCGAGAAATGCTGTGGCGTTTCAGTCACGCCGACTCCGGCCAAATCATGCTCGCAGCAGGTTTAGGAGCCGTCAATCTTGTCGGTGCGCTGGTTTTGGGGAATTTATTAACGAAAAGTGCGATCGCAGGTGGATTCATCGGCTTCGTCAGCGGTATTTATCCACTGCTGCTGATTTACGGCGTCGGATTTCTGACAATTCCCTTAATCAGGTACTTCTGGATTCAGTGGAAAAATAGCAGGATAGAAGCTCGGAATCACGATCGGCAGCAGCGAGCCATGTTATTAAACCAACCCGATGCCAACTTGCAGCAAAAACTGGCCTACGCCCAGGAATTTGCAGGCGAAAACGTTCTGAGTGGAGAAGACTTAGCTTATACCACAGAAAGCGAATTAACTCAACAAGAACTAGAACAGTCAGCAAAAATAGATGCTGAATGGCAGCGGCGAATTGGGCGATCGGACAATTAATTTATAACCCGAAGAATCAGGAATGCAGCACACAGATTTTTTCTTAGTCCACGGAGGTGGACTTTGTTTTTGTAGTCGCGGTTTCTAACCGCCGGAGACGAGAAGTCTTCTGAGAATTGATCTTAGGTACGTAGTTGCGCTTCAGCGCTCTTAGCTTATATTAGGAAAGAGCGCCCAAGTGCAACTACATACCTTCTATTGGCGTTGCTGCTGCAACAGTATGAACGACTCAATGTGAAAAAATGAAACAAACCAGTCAGTCAATATAGCTGAATTTTCAAGTTACCCATTTTCATCCCCTGATTAAACAACGCCAAAATCATTTATTTTGAATACTAGAATCTGTTGTTTTTCTCATCTTTTTAACAATCTTAGGGCGTTTAAAAATCAAACAATTTTGGTCGTATTTCGAGTCATGTCGCAGAGCCACAAGTTCCCACCCATCCTCCCCCAATTGATTGACAAATAGATGTAGCGAGCCTTGTTTCCAATCTCGCAGCTCCTCACCATTTACATATAAACTAATTAGCTTATTTCCAAAAGGATACATATTCGCATCCACAAATAAATACTCCCACTTTTGCATAGCAATCCTTAATTTAGTTAGTCAGTAGTCAGTTGGCAGTTGGCAGTTGGCAGTGGACAGTTAGTTAGTTATTCGTTATTACTTGTTATTGGTTATTTGTTATTTCTTACCAATGCCCCATGCCCCATGCCCCATGCCCCATGCCCCATGCCCCATCCCCCATTCCCAACAGTTACTGCACAGCAATTCTAGCCAAAGCAGCACCCCGGTAATAGTGCAACAAAATCTGCTGGTAGCCGTATCCCTGCCTAGCCAAATTGTAAGCCCCCCACTGACTCATGCCCACAGCGTGACCGAAACCTTTGCCAGCAACTTGAAAACCCGTAGGAGGCTTCCCCCTATTTTGGCCGCTAAAAATCCCGCCGTACTGAGGAATCACAGTAAAGCGGGTACTCCTTAAATTTAGAACCCGACGCAAATCCGCGCCAGTCATCACCCTAGAACCGCCATCCCCGACTACTTTCATGGACAAAACGCTGCCGTAAGCGGTAGTACGTTCTGGCTTCATCGAGATTACATTACCCACACCAGAAATCTTGCTGCTGATTTGAGCGCGGGAAAAATTTTCTTTCCATTGGTAAACCGGCGCCCCTTGGTCGAAGTCAGGAACAGCCCGCAAATAAGGCAGGGGTTCCGTCCAAACATCCTCGACATTTTCCGTATGTCCGCCAGAGGCAGAGTGGAAAACGGCTAAAATAATCTGACCGTTGTAAGTCAGAACTTGACCGGCGGTGGCATCCACTGCGGCATAAGTACCCGAAGATTCTGTTTGCAATCCTTTGTAAACCTGGGAAGACTGAGTGTCATCCACATCGTAAAGGTCGGTTTCGCTTTTGAGGCGCTTGTGGAGAGCGTAGGAACGGGCGGCGACTGCTTGGGCTTTCAAAGCCTCTTGAGGCCAATTGCCACTCATTTCGGCGCCGAGAACGCTGTAGAGATACTGTTCGATATCGACGTAGTTGACGGCGGTCAAGGCTCCTTTTTCGGGAACTAGAAGCGTGCGTCCCCGATACCATCGATCGCCAATCCAAACATAACCGTTTCCGGTCGGCTCGATCCAAATTTGATTGGCAGCCCAGCGGCCAATTGCCACAGTTCCCGATCGAAATTGAGCCGACTGAGAACTATTTGCCGGCAATTCGCCCAAATTGCGCCCGCTGCTGTCGCGGATTGCAGCCTTAGTAGAACTGCCGACTTTGATCTGACTCGTCCCGTCTTGTACCGCAACTCGCAAAATCAGCGCCGCCTGTGCTGGGGCTACCATTACCAGCCAAAACAACAGCGAAATCCAAAAGTAGCGTTTTTTTAATGTCGAAACAACGGAAGTAAAGAACACTCCTGACTGCATTTTAAAATTTTCCTCCTGTGCTGTATGAGTTTGAGAATTTTTAAGAGTTCGGGAAGGTTCGGGAAAAAGGAAGGAGAACGGCAGAAAGAAAACGTTAGAATTAGGTTTGGCACTTTGTGCGCCGCAATGATTGGAACGACTAGATGCTCGCAGGAACAGCGATTTATCCCGGTTCCTGCCTGCGAATATTTCCTTTATGTCGGATTCGCCGCACCTGGATATTTGTAACATATTTTTTAACATTTAATTGAGGTGATTTAACTCTTGCAGATTACATTTCTCGGAACTAGCTCTGGCGTCCCCACGCGATCGCGCAACGTATCCAGCATCGCCCTGCGCTTGCCCCAGCGAGCGGAACTCTGGCTGTTTGACTGCGGCGAAGGAACCCAGCACCAATTCCTCCGTAGCGAGCTAAAAGTCAGCCAACTGAGCCGGATTTTCATCACTCACCTGCACGGCGACCACATTTTCGGCTTAATGGGCTTGCTGGCTAGCTGCGGTTTGGCGGGGAATGTCAAGCGCATCGATCTTTACGGGCCTCCGGGACTTGAAGAATATTTGCAAGCTGGCGTTCGCTATTCTCAAACTCATTTTTCTTACCCGGTGAAGGTGCACAAAAGTCACGAGGGAGTTGTCTATGAAGATGACGAATATATTGTTAGCTGCGCTCCTTTAAAGCATCGAGTTACTGCTTTTGGTTATCGAGTAACTGAGAAAGACCGTCCGGGACATTTCGATGTAGAAAAAGCGAAGGCTGTGGGTATTCCGTCGGGGCCAGTTTACGGTGAATTAAAACAAGGAAAGACGGTAAAATTATCGGACGGGCGACAGTTTAAAGGTAGTGATTTTTGCGGCCCGGATCAAGTCGGGCGGAAGTTTGTTTACTGTACAGACACGGTTTTTTGTGACAGCGCGGTGGACTTAGCAAAGGATGCCGATTTGTTAGTGCATGAAGCGACTTTTGCCCATCAAGATGCTCAAATGGCGTTCGATCGCCTGCATTCAACTTCGACGATGGCGGCTCAAGTAGCTTTGCTCGCTGGGGCGAAACAGTTGATCATGACGCATTTTAGCCCGCGCTATGCTCCCGGAAATGCGATCGTCCTGGATGACTTGCTCAAGGAAGCCCAGGCTATTTTTCCGAATACGAAAATGGCCTATGACTTTTTGACTTACGAAGTGCCGCGACCTGTTTAAAACTAGGGTTGATCTGGGCTGAAATATTCACGTAAAAACTGAGACTAATTAGGGGGTGAGCAGGAGTTATAATGAAACTACCCAAATCTCTAATATTCACATCGTTCAAAAGGAGCAACAGTGTCAGCAAAAGATTACTATCATCCAGTTGTGAAACAGGCGCTTGTTAAAGCTGGCTGGAAAATTACTCATGACCCATTGTTAGTGAAATGGGCCAAGCGAAAACTATTTGTGGATCTCGGAGCAGAAAAACTGATTGCTGCTGAAAATAATCAGTCTAAGATAGCTGTTGAAGTTAAAAGTTTTATCAGTGATTCTAAAATTTTAGATTTAGAGAAGGCTTTGGGACAATACATTCTTTATCAGAAAATTTTAGAACAAACTGAACCGGAAAGAACGCTCTATCTTGCTATGCCGGTGATGTCTTTTGAGGAGCTTTTTATTGAAGATAAATTTGCCGATATTTTATTGGTAGATAATCATTTAAAGTTGATTGTTTTTAATCCACAAATGGAGGAGATTGTGAAATGGATACCATAGCAGATTGCCGCCAGATTGTCAAAGGAATTCTTAATGAATATTCAGGTTTTTTAAATTCTGAAATTGAGGTACAAAGTCAAGTAATTTTCGATTTAGAAAACGATCGCTATATGTTACTTTCGATGGGATGGTTTCAGGGGAGAAGAATTCACGATTGCGTCATACACATGGATATTATCGACGGTCAAGTTTGGATTCAAGCGAATAATACCGATCGCTCGATCGCTGAAGAATTAGTAGCAGCAGGAATTCCCCCTAAGTTAATTGTTTTAGGACTTCAACCGCCTGAAGTAAGAGCTTATACAGCTTATGGCGTACCAAATTCAATACAGTCTCAAGAATTATTGCAAGTGGGTTAATTTGGAAAAAAAGGGCGATTGCCCTTTTGGTTATTGGGGGAAAAAGAGCGATCGCACTTTCGGAAAATAAGGACGATCGCTCTTTAAAAAAGCAACAATTGCGCTACACTCAAAGCATTATGAGACAGCTTTGAGGTATTGCGTTACAGGCTTCAAATCGATGTCATCGTTGTCAGTCAGTATTTTGAATAAATGCCAGGGGATGCCTGCTGCAATCAAAGTTTCCAAATCGCGATCGAGCTTTGAGAAGTCCTCATAGATGCCCACAAACTGAGTTACGCAAGCTAAAGATTCATCTTTCGGGTCATTGACTCCCGTGTATCTGTACTGAATATCAAAACCTGCTTTTTCGCCAATTTCTTCGATATCCCAGTCTACAAGATTAATATCTATCGCTTCAACGGCTAGGGCAATATGACCGGGCGGTATGGGGTCAAGAGATTCGCAGCACCAACCCTCAGAATGGTTCCAGACACTTTGACCAACTGATTCTCGAATTTTCATAAGTTTCCTTAAAGTTTTCCACATTAGGCGATTGAGTGGTTAACTAGATGTTTCCTTCGATGGGAGGCAGATTATGGGCGATATCGTGCTTACAAAGATCATTTGCCAGATACAGGTATTTCCAGAGGTGCAAAATAGTAGTAAGTTCTTGGGGGTTGAGCTTTAACAACTTTCACCAGTTGAATAGGAGGGTTACGACGATCGCCTGAACTCTCAAACTGAATTGTACCAGATGCTCCTTTAGTAAAAAAGTCTGTGGAGGAAAGAACTTGTTGCGTTCCTGTTCTTGTGGGCTGAGACTGACGTTGAATCGCGGCAATCAACGCTTTTGCTGCATCGTAGGACATAGCAGTGCGCCAGTTGACACCAGCAGTGCCCCAAAGTTGTATTGACTGATTGCGAAAGTCTGCTGATGTTAGAGTACCATCAACGTGCCAAGCAATAGCTACTACCATCCCCTCTGTTGCAGCTCCGCCGTCTTGCAAAGTCCTCTCTCCATAAACATCATCTCCTCCCAAAAGAGGCAATCTCTTGTCATTAGCTTGAGCAACTACTAATGCCTTATCTAGTGAACCCGTGTTGGGTGCTAACAAAATCACCTCTGCTCCCTGCTGTATTGCTTGTTCTACCCTGCGTTTGGCACTGAAGCCAGGATCATAAAAGTCGAAAGTATTGTTACTAGAAACTTCTCCCCCTTTTTGTGAAAGAGCCTTAATAAACTCGTTTTTCAGAGATTGACTGTATGTACTCTGAGAGTTAAAAAAGACCGCTGCTTGCTTCTTATTTAACTTAGTGACCATGTAATCGGCTAACGCTTTGGCTGCAACAGAATCGCTAGGAACAGTGCGGAAAAAATAAGAACTAGAATTTGAAAGCGTTACAGCCGTGCTGACTGGAGAAATAGCAACAAGCTTTCCAGAGTTATAAATATCTTTTGCTGCTAAAGATACCTGACTGGCCCAATGACCCACCACTCCTAAAACTGCTGGCTCTTGAATCAAAACCGAGGCAACCTGTTTAGCTACCTCTTCTTTATCATCATCGTTGACAATTACTATCTTAATAGGTGTAGTTCCCATCTGCTGATTAGATTCATACTGAGCAGAAGCTACGCCGCGCAAAATCTCAAGAGCCCCTTTTAAGTCACTGCCAATTGGAGCTACTACTGCAATTGTTTCAGCTTTTTTTTTCCCTATTTTTGCATTATTAAGATAGATTAGACTTTCCGGTGAGTTGCGACTTTCCTGAATTACACCATCTAAATAAGAAATAGCTTCATTGTACTTAGCTTCAGCAATTGCTTTGACTCCGGCTTGTTTTAAAAGCTTGAATGATTTACTTACTCCTTCTTCATTTTCAATTAAAACTTTATCTCCTGAACTTATTCTGGGGTTAAATGTTAGAGGTGAATTGCTTGGACTTGTTTTATCCTCCATAAGCGATTGAGGCAATAGATTTGCGAATACAATCACCGCTACTAAAGCCAGAATAGCAGCAATCACAGGAATCAAATACTTTTTGCTGATTTTTATATTTCTCTTCAAAGTAGGTCTTTTTTTTCTGGTTGGATTAGTTGAACTTGGATGAGGCAGAGGCAGCATTGGTAAGTCAGGAGTTTGTACCTCTATAACAGGAGATATAGTTGGTGTTTTGGGAGCTAACTTAAGATTGGCTACAACCGGATCAAACTTGTCAGGAAACTTTGTTTTTTCATCATATAAAGCTTCACGGAGATCGGCATTAGCCAACTGAGCTTCACTTAGATCAGTTCCTCTTAGATCGGCTTGACTCAACTTTGCAAGACGCAAATTTACATGACTGAGGTTAGCTTCGCTGAGGTTAGCTCCTGTCAAGTCTGCGCTATCAAGATTAGCATCACTCAGATTAATTCCACTTAGGTTCGCACCACTCAGATTGACTTGAAAGAAATTCCTTTTCCCTGTGGTATACTGTTGTTGAAATTCATTAACATCCATATCATCTAATCTTCAGTGTATTTAGATAGTGTAATGTAATTATAAAAAAGATTGGAGAGTATTGTTACTACTTGCTATCATGTTGATAAGCTGTCGTGCATTTAAATTGTACTTTGTCAGTCTAGGAATCGTAGTAGGTGTAACTGATTGGCTGACTTGGCTTGTTCGATTAAATTTTTGCACTCTTCTTTGACTTTAATGCGCTCTCCCAAAAGTTTAAATTCATGCCACACCTGCTGTCGCTTTTCCCAAAGAAAATAATCCCATTCTTTCTCGATGCCTTTAGCATATAACACCCGATCGAGAAAATCCTCCACCATATAGTAAGCAACTTGATTTGGCTCAAAATACAATTTATTGAACTCAGTTTCACAAGCCTTAACAACTTGCTCATGAGTATGTTTTAGTCGGTTATATACTTCTTGAGATTCAGAAGTATTAGAAGTAGTTCCTAAATTTTTAACTTCTTCCTGGACTATAGAAGATGTCACAGAAGTATTCCTCTTGGGGACAAGGATATCTAAATGAGGACGAATTAATCGCTGAATTCTGCCAGAAAATGATAAGTTAAGCTCTCCGATTTTTTTAAATCCTAGCCTCAGATTACTCTCACTTATATCAGGCAATTGTGTTGCTATTTCCATAAAAAATACAGAGCCTTCAGAGTTGGATAAATTTTTAAGTCTTCCATCTTCAGCCAGCACCTTTTTTACTTCAGATTTAACAGCTTCTAAAGACTGCTGTAAATCACAATCCAGAGACAGAAAGTGTCGTGATAGATGTGCACGAACCTCTTCAAGGTATCGGAAGTACAAGCCTTGTTCACGACCTTTTACAGTCTGCCTATCCTCTATTTCTTGAACTAAGGGAATGCCTGTATCTGACCTACAACTAGCAATAGTCTGTTCGACTCGCTCTTTAAATGTAGGGTCTTCAGTTTCGCGTTTATCTCTAAGTTTATAGAGTAGTTTTCCAAGACCCTTTTGGATTTCTAGCCAAAGTCCACTGTCTCCACTTTTTCCCGTAAAGTATTCATCAAACTGTTTTCTCTCGTTAGCAAACTGTTGCAGAACCTCACCAGCTTTATTTAATTCGTTTTTAACCTGCTCGTGTAATTCAAGAATGCGCTGTTGACAAGTGTGAGCATATTTTTTGTCTAATTCAGTAATCTCGGTTTCCAGATACTTTAAAACAGGCTCAAAAACCTTGTTATTTGCGTTGTCGCTGGCACAGTTGGCAATTATGCAGGGTTTAGCAAACTCCATCCTAACATTTCTCTTATCTACATCTGCTTTTTGACTATCACAGCCGTTTAGATTGTTACCAGTGCTATGTAAGTTGAGAACCATGAAAGCTCTATCGGCTAAGTCATTTAATGCCGTAGCAGCCTTATCATACAAATCGGTATCCTGGGTTTCCCACCCATAACGATCGTTGCCTGGTTGGCTTACAAAAAGAACAACATCAACTTCTTTTCCCAAAGTTTCTAGCATCAACTTTTCATCACCCAGTTTAAAGTCTCCCATTCCTGGTACATCAACCAGTGCTATTTGTCCTATATCTGCTTTTGGAAAATTACAAGAAATTCTTACATTGCGTACTGCCAGATGCTCATAATCTATTAAATTGTTTTTGGGATCTCTGTCTTGAGAAACATATTTTTGGATTTCCTCTCTTGTCACAGTTTGAGGTGGTTGATTGAGTAGTCTTTTATAACCACCTAATCCTCGGTAATAATCTTTGTATAGTCGCTCATACATTGTTTCATATGTAGCTCCTTCTACCAAAGTATTACTAATTTCAGTAAATTTATAATTTGCAAAATCATCAATATTATCTAGCTTTCGAGTTAGATTTAGCTTTTGAAAATAAGGAAGAATAACTTCTTTTAAAAAAGACTTTTCTGTGTGAAATGTGACTACTGCTTCAATCTCTCTTTGAGACCGATGGCATATTGTGCTACGGGCAGCAGTACAAGCTTTTCCTTGACGTGCCGGAATTACATCATCAGAAAGTCCTGTCAAACTCTGTAGCAGGGTGCTTTTACCCTGACCCATCCGCCCAACAACTCCAATATTGAGAGTAGAGTTAGAAAATCGTGTTTTAAGATTTTTAAGTTTTTCATACTCTGCTTCAAGCTTGTTTATCAGACTTTCCAATTTAATTGTTTCTAAGCTAACTGACGCTCCAGCTTCCCTGACCTGCGGTATGATTTCCTGGCGTTTTACTTCAAGTTCGTGCAGAGATGAGAGAAGATTTTTTATCTTTTCTTCAGCCGTTGTAATGTTTTTAATTAGTCCTTGACGCTGCTTGATTATGTCAGCGATTTGCGTGGCTCTATCTCTTCCTAAAAAGTCCGCATTCATAATTTTTCTGTTTTCCATAGTGTTTGTGTGCTGATGCGATCGCTTCGCATGGTTAGAGGGATCGCTCGCACCTACCGCAAACAGATACCGCAACACCTCAGCATCCAGTACCAACTCGCTCCCGCACCAAGCAACGTCTTGCTCCTATATATGTATTCGGTTTCAATCCCGAATTTTTACGCAAAATCTAGCTTATTGTTACAAATCTTTACACTTACCCACTAACCGCTGCTGTATCTGCACCCTCAGCTCTTGACAAACAGCTCTATTTTTTTAAAGCAGAGCGATCGCCACATCCGTTTCTGGAATGATAAACTAAGTATACTCAGATAGCAACTAGCCAAAGCTATAATTTTAGTTAGGCTTTAGCTATCAACTAAGCGAGACATACTGCCATGACATCCAGCGACGAGATGTTTGCTGAAGCTGCGAATAACTGGGACTTGGAAAGGCTCTACAAAGCTATGGCAGAAGCCAAATGGCAAGTATCTCCCCGTGCCAGAAAGGGACTGACAGAACGCGAAAAGCTGTTTCTCCGAGGTTTGCTCTGCGGCCACAGTCCTGCGGAAATAGCTAGCCAACTCCATCAAAGTCGTAAAGGTGTTGAGGTTTATATATCTAAAACGTAATTGCTCAACCCCCTTGACAAGAAGACGAGATAGACATTAGATAAAGGAATGGAAAAACTCCCCGACTTAAAACAACTATCGAACGAGGCAAAAGAAGCCTTGATAGTAGAGCTATGGGAGAAAATCCAAAAACTCAGCGCAATATTAGCCACCTACGAACCAAAATTAGAGCCAGAGCCATCTCCTAAAAAAACGAGCAAAAATTCCAGCACTCCACCGTCCAAAGGATTCAAGCCCAACATTAAGCCCTCGAAAATAGAGGGGAGCAAAAGACAAAAAAGCCTAGGAAGAGCGGGAGGGGGAAGAGAACTACATCCTCATCCCGACCAAACAATCATCGCCCAACTCAAAAATTGTCCCCAGTGTGGAGAGAAAGTCACCGCCGCCACCCAAAAATTGCAATCCGTCTACGAAAAAATCGAACTACCCCCAATTCGCCCCATTATCACCCTCCGTGAACGTTATGGTGGTCAGTGTGCGTGCTGTCAAACCAAGTATGTTGCACCTGTACCATTGGGAATGGAACCAGGTTCACCGTTTGGCAGTTCAATTCAAAGCTTAGTTACATATCTCCGTTACACTCATGCCATCAGTTACGAACGGCTATCGTCTATATTTGGAGAAGTCTTTGGACTCAAGATATCCGAAGGAGCAATCGCAAACCTGTTGGCAAAAGTCAAAACCAGTTTAGACGACCAAGTAAGTCAAATACTACAACGGTTGCGGCGGGCAAAATTAATTTGTTCAGATGAAACGAGTGCGAGAGTTAACGGACAGAATCAGTGGGAGTGGGTGTTTCAGAACCAGGATGTTTGTTTACACGTCATCCGTCCGAGTCGAGGGACTGGGGTAATTAACGAAGTTCTCGCAGAACATCGTCCCGATATCTGGGTGTCAGATTTATTTAGCGCTCAAAAAAATCACCCAGCACCACAATGGCAAGTGTGTTTAGCCCATCAACTGCGGGATTGCCAATATGCAATTGATGCTGGGGACAGGATTTTTGCCCCAGCGATGAAGAGGTTATTATTAAGAGCTTTTATCATCCATCGACGACGATCAAAAATCGACGATGCCAGACTCAATCGATATCGAGACAATTTACAGGAAAGATTAACCGGGATTTTGAGTTTAGCGCCACATCATCCGGATGGTATCCGGTTACGAAAACGCTATGGTGGGCTAATTGACAATTTATTTCTATTTCTGGAAGATGCGGCGATTCCACCAACAAATAATAGTAGTGAACAGGCGATTAGGATGAGTGTGATATTTCGCCGTGTGACTAATGGATTTCGTTCGGAATGGGGCAGAGATTTGTTTGCTGCCGTTCGTTCCGTTGTCAATACTGGCAAGCGTCAGGGTTTAACTGCTTATCAATCTATTCAACAAGCTCTCTCTACTGATGGCTCCATTTTTTCCCCTAGTTGAGCAATTACTCTAAAACTTTATATCAATACTTTAAAAAAATTACAGATGTACCTAACGAAAAGGTAAGCAACTGGAGAAATATTCACAACTGCCTAGAGGAAGCTGGATATAAAACTATCCCGTCTGTTAAATCTAACTCAAGCAATTATTTACCCCAAGTTCCATTAGTAAATATAGTTAACATAGGTTTGAATAATCAAACTCATACAATAACAATTGACATTCACCTTCAACTAACATTACCTTCGCTTTCAGAGCAAACCATCACAGAAGACATGGATACAAAAGATCGCCCCGACACCAACCAATCTAACTAAAGGCCGATCGCCTACAATAGAATCAACACTCATATTCTCAAACGCCATGCAATATAGTTTTGCCACCTGAAGTCGAAGCTAGGAGTGCAGCGCTTTCCTCACCAGCGGCAAATCCAAAATCGGGCGATCGCCCCCAACGACTCCTGAGCAAGACCAATGCTTGCTACAATCGGGAAAGGTAAACTCTGTGGCTAATACTACAGCCTGTAACCCTGAAAGCTAATAGCTAAATTATTAAAAATCTGCCTCTCCTGCCATGTTTAAAAATCTGCTAGGCGACCCCAACGCTCGCAAACTGAGAAAATTTCAGCCTTGGGTAGCTGATATCAATATCTTGGAAGAAGACTTACGCGCCCTCTCAGACGACGCCCTCAGAGGCAAAACAGCGGAGTTTAAAGAACGTCTGGCCAAAGCTAAATCTCTCAACGAAGAGAAAGAAATCCTCGACGAAATCTTGCCCGAAGCTTTTGCAGTGGTGCGGGAAGCGGGACAGCGAGTTTTGGGAATGCGCCACTTTGATGTCCAACTCCTCGGCGGCATCATCCTGCACAAAGGCCAAATTGCCGAAATGAAAACCGGTGAGGGCAAAACACTCGTAGCTACACTGCCGGCTTACCTCAACGCCCTCAACGGCAAAGGCGTGCACATCATCACCGTCAACGATTATCTCGCACGGCGGGACGCGGAATGGATGGGACAGGTGCACCGCTTCCTGGGACTGACTGTGGGACTGATCCAGCAGGGCATGGATCAGGTGGAACGCAAGAAAAATTATAACTGCGATATTACCTACGCCACCAACAGCGAAGTCGGCTTCGACTATTTGCGCGATAACATGGCTACTGTCATGGAAGATGTGGTGCAGCGTCCTTTTAATTTCTGCGTGATTGACGAGGTTGACTCGGTGCTGATTGATGAAGCCCGCACACCTCTAATTATTTCCGGCCAAGTCGAACGCCCCAGCGAGAAGTACATCCGGGCGGCTGAGGTGGCTGCTTCCCTGAGAAAGGAAAATGAGGAACACTACGAGGTTGACGAAAAGGCGCGGAATGTGCTGTTGACCGATGAAGGGTTTGGTGAAGCTGAGGATTTGTTGGGAGTGAAGGATTTATACGATCCGGCTGACCCTTGGGCGCATTACATTTTTAATGCGATTAAGGCGAAGGAATTGTTTATTAAGGATATTAACTACATCGTCAATCTCGATCGCGAAGTGGTGATTGTCGATGAGTTTACAGGGCGGGTGATGCCGGGACGACGCTGGAGTGACGGTTTGCACCAAGCCATCGAAGCGAAAGAACACGCGGAAATTCAGCCAGAAACTCAGACGCTGGCGACGATTACTTATCAAAATTTCTTTTTGCTATATCCGAAGCTGTCGGGGATGACTGGGACGGCGAAGACTGAGGAAACGGAATTTGAGAAGATTTACAGTCTGGAAGTGACGCTGATTCCGACTAACCGGATTCCCAGCCGTGGCGACCTTTCGGATATGGTTTACAAGGCAGAGGCCGGCAAGTGGAAGGCGATCGCCCAAGAATGCGCCGAAATGCACGAAATTGGTAGGCCGGTGCTGGTGGGTACTACCAGTGTGGAAAAATCCGAGTTGCTGTCGCGGCTGCTTCGGGAACTCAAGATTCCTCACAATTTGCTGAATGCGAAACCGGAAAATGTGGAACGGGAGTCGGAAATTATCGCTCAAGCCGGACGCAAAGGCGCTGTGACGATCGCCACAAACATGGCCGGACGGGGTACCGACATCATTCTGGGCGGTAATTCCGAGTACATGGGACGCCTGAAGTTGCGCGAGTATTTGATGCCCCGGATCGTGCGCCCCGATGATGAAGACGGGTTTTCCCTGGTACAAGCGCCCGGTATGGGCGGCCGCCCCGCAGCTCAAGGTTTTGGTCAAACTGCTAAAAAAGTCAAGTCTTGGAAAGCTTCGGCGCAGATTTTCCCGACACAGCTATCGAAAGAGGCCGAGCAACTGCTGAAAGGGTCGGTTGAATTGGCGGTGAAGGAGTACGGGGAGCGATCGCTCTCGGAATTGCAAGCCGATGACATCGTGGCTGTAGCGTCGGAAAAAGCGCCCACCAAAGACATCGTAATTCAAAAATTGCGGGAAGCTTACAATCTAACTCGCAGCGAATACGATGCCTTTACCAGCACCGAACACGATGAAGTTGTGCAGTTGGGTGGCTTGCACGTTATCGGTACTGAACGTCACGAATCGCGCCGGATTGACAATCAGTTGCGCGGCCGCGCGGGACGACAAGGAGACCCCGGTTCTACGCGGTTTTTCTTGAGTTTGGAAGACAATTTGCTCAGGATTTTCGGGGGCGAACGGGTGTCGAGTTTGATGAAAATGTTCGGTGTTGAGGAAGATATGCCGATCGAATCTGGAATGCTGACTCGATCGCTCGAAGGCGCTCAGAAAAAAGTCGAAACCTACTATTACGACATCCGCAAGCAGGTATTTGAATACGACGAAGTGATGAACAATCAGCGTCGAGCCATCTATGCGGAACGCCGCCGAGTCTTGGAAGGTTTGGACTCGAAGGAACAGGTAATTAAGTATGCCGAACAAACGATGGACGACATCGTGGGAGCATACATCAATCCCGATTTACCTTCGGAAGAATGGGAACTCGACAAACTTGTCAGCAAGGTGAAGGAATTTGTTTATCTGTTAGCTGACATGACTCCGGATCAATTAGAAGATTTGTCAGTTGAAGAAATTAAAACTTTCCTCCACGAACAAGTCCGCAATGCTTACGACATGAAGGAAGCGGAAGTTAATGCCATCCGTGCCGATTTGATGCGAGATGCGGAACGGTTCTTTATCTTGCAGCAAATTGATACTTTGTGGCGGGAACACTTGCAACAAATGGATGCTTTGCGCGAGTCTGTGGGATTGCGCGGTTACGGACAAAAAGACCCGCTGATCGAGTACAAAACTGAAGGTTACGAGCTGTTTTTGGACATGATGACGGATATTCGCCGCAACGTGGTTTATTCGCTGTTCCAGTTCCAGCCGCAGCCTGCAATGCCTGTTTCGGCTGAGATGGTTTAGAGGGATTTTGTGGGGACACAACAATGTTCGTTGGTGCCAAACAAACGTCAAACGCAGTCACAAACTGCTGTTTTGTGACTAGACCAGATCCCCCCTAGCCCCCCTTAGGTCGGGGGGGACAAGAAGCACTCAAAGTCCCCCTTTTTAAGGGGGATTTAGGGGGATCTAGACTAAGATAAGACGGCGGTTGAAACCGCGTCTACACAAACAAAACCCGCCTCCGCGGGTTGAAGACTGTATTAAGCCCAATCTTCTTGATCGCTTTTTTGTTTCCTGTAAACTTCACCATTAGCGTGAATTTTGCGGGTTTGTTCGTACAGAGTTTCTTCGGTATGATTCCATTGTTGCAGGGCTTTTTTTAAGTCTGCTTGGATATCTCTAGCGCCGGGAAATCCTTTATAGCGAATGATTAATCTTGCTAATTCTGATAAATTGTTGTCGGTTGGTTCTTTGCCTAATAAACTATCGACTGTGGCTCGATCGCGTTTGTATTGCGGGTGCTGTTGGTCTTGATTTTTTGTGTCTAAATCCATATTGTTTGTCCTGGTATATCTACTGAAATTTTGCTTGAACAATCTTATTTTATAATTTTTATAATAAAGAGAATGCTTTTTAACCGCAGAGGGCGCAGAGGGCGCAGAGTCAGAGAAAAGAGAGATTTAGAAGTTGTTTTGTTGCTCGTTTTTGGCTATTGATTTATGTGCCTGGTTTTTCTAAATTTGGCTGTAAGTTTAAAGCTTTTTGTTGATAAATTAAACCTTCATTGGTTCGCCCTTGCTGTTCTAATACTTTGCCTAAGTTCCAGTAAGCGGCTGCTAAGTCTGGCTGCATGGCGATCGCCTTTTGGTAGTATGTTATCGCTTCATCCAGCAAGCCTTGTTTGTAACACATACTGCCTAAGTTAACATAGGCTGCGACAAATCTAGGCTCGCATTCGATCGCCTTTGAGTACGCCCGCACCGCTGCGTCTGTCTTCCCTTGGGCTTGCAGGATATTCCCGAGAGTTTTGTAGGCGGGGGCGAAATTGGGTTGCTGGCGCAGGGTTTGGTAGCACTGGGCGATCGCCTCTACATATCTCTGTTGCGTATAATAAACTTCGGCTATCTTGCTGCGTGCCACCGCCACATCCGGTTCGAGTGCTAGTATTTTTTGGTATTGGGCGATCGCCTCCTCAAATTTTCCTGATTGCTGGAGTTTCTCGCCCGCTGACAAATACTGCTCTGTTAACTCGGAATTTACGGTCATATATTTTTAGTTTAACAGCCGAGTTTACTTTACCACAGGTGTTGGCTAGCAAGTGCAATTCCTACAGATATTCTGACTGTTTGAGATTTTAAATTTGTTTCTGTACCTGAATCTGAAACTACGCATGGGGGCTAGAAACCCGGTTTCTACGAATTTTGAATTGAGTTACGAGAAATCTCCGCAGAAACCCGATTTCTGAGGTCAGTCTGTATCGGCTTCCTAAAAAAATAGTATGATTGTTTAGAAGCAGCATCAACGCTAATTGGGGAGTAAATCTCATGGCATCACTAGCAGGAAAGGTTGCAATTGTGACTGGTGCATCGCGGGGAATTGGACGCGCGATCGCCCTCCGATTATCCCAAGAAGGCGCATCGGTTGTCGTCAACTACGCCAGAGGAACAGAAGCCGCTCAAGAGGTTGTATCCGCGATCGCACTCTCAGGCGGCACAGCATTAGCCGTACAAGCCGATGTCAGCAAAACCGCAGAAATTCGCGATTTGTTCGATCGCACTCTCGAAACCTATTCACAAATCGATATTTTAGTCAACAATGCGGGAGTAATTCTTTACAAACCTGTAGCAGAAGTTACCGAAGCAGAGTTTGATAATCTGTTTGCAGTTAACGTCAAAGGCACATTTTTTGCTTGTCAAGAAGCTGCTAAACGCATGGCAGATGGAGGCAGAATTGTCAACTTTTCTAGTTCGACAACGGCGATAATGATGCCAACTTACGGGGCTTACGTGGCGACAAAAGGCGCGGTGGAACAGCTAACTCGATCGCTGGCGAAGGAATTGGGCGATCGGCAAATTACAGTCAATGTCATTTCTCCGGGCCCCACGGATACAGAACTTTTCACTGTCGGCAAAACCCCCGAACAAATTCAAAGATTTACGCAAATGACTGCTTTCGGAAGACTCGGAAAAGTTGAAGATATTGCCGATGTGACGGCGTTTGTGTGCAGTGAAGAAGCCCGATGGATTACCGGACAAAATATCCGCGTTAACGGCGGAAGTGCTTGATTCAGTTGACAGTTGACAGTTGACAGTTGACAGCACTTGACAAAGGAAGGAAGAGGATTGGAGTAATGAATATTTTTTTTTATTTCTTCCAAAAAAGGTTCCGGCTTTAAAGCAATTATTTGTGATAAAGTAACGCGGGGCGGAGCGATCGAGATTGAAAACATCAGGAGAAAAAAACCGTGAAAGCTGCTTACTACGAACAACTCGGCAACGCGAAAGATGTCCTCAAAATTGGCGAAATCGATGTTCCAGAATTGGGCGCAAATGATGTGCTGGTTAAAGTACGCGCATCCGGAATTAACCCATCCGATGTTAAGCAGCGCAGCGGTTGGGGCGGACTCACAATGCGATACCCGCGAGTCATTCCCCACAACGACGGTGCGGGCATAATTGAAGCAGCAGGAGAAGGCGTGCCACAGTCTCGAATTGGGGAACGTGTTTGGATTTATGAAGCCACTTTGCCCCGCCAGTTTGGTACGGCGGCGGAGTATGTTGTTGTTCCCAGCGAACAAGCGGTTTTTCTACCGGAAAATACAGATTTTGCAGCGGGTGCTTGTTTGGGAGTTCCGGCTATGACTGCACACCATTGTGTTTTTAAAGATGGTGCTGTTACTGGGAAAATTGTATTGGTTGCGGGCGGGGCGGGCGCTGTTGGTAATTATGCGATCCAATTGGCAAAATGGGGTGGCGCGACGGTTATTTCGACGGTAAGTTCTGCGGAAAAAGCAGAAATTGCTAAAACTGCGGGAGCTGATTATATTGTTAATTATAAAGCTGAAGATGTGGTGGCGCGGATTAAGGAAATTGCGGGCGGTAAAGGGGTCGATCGCATAATTGAAGTTGATTTTGCCGGAAATCTGGAAATTAATCTCAAAGCGATCGCCCGTAACGGCACGATCGCCACCTATGCTTCTGATTCAAATGCAACGCCTCAAATTCCTGTGTACTCGTTAATTTACAAAAATCTTACCGTTCATTACGTCCTAGTTTATGCTATGGACAAAGCAGCGCACCAACAAGCGGCGGCAGATATTACGACTTGTCTGAAAGCTGGAGTTTTGCGACACGTTATTGCTGGGCGCTTTGGTTTAGACGAGATTGCGGCCGCTCATGAATTGCAGGAAAGCGGTAGTGCGATCGGCAATTTGGTTTTATTGAGGTAGATTTTTAGGCACGTAGTTGCGCTGTCTTCGCTCTTCGATTTGTTCAAAAGCGCTAAGAAAGAGCGCTTAAGCGCAACTACATACCTTGATTTAATTCGATCGCACCGAGAATCGATCGCCACAATCAAGGAGACAGTTGCCACACCTTGATCGTGTCGTCATAACTGCCGCTGATCAGAGTTTTGTCCTGAGGATTAAAAGCCAATTCCACCCAAGTAGAATGACCTTTCAGCGTGCCTTGCTCCCCGCCATCCATCGCCCACAGCTTGATAGTTCCGCTCAAATCGCTGCTGGCTAGCGTCGCCCCGTCGGGACTGAAAGCTACAGACTGAATTCGATCGGTATGACCGGCAAAAGTCACCTCACCGGACGGTTCGGGCCCGTGATCCGTGGTGATATCCCAAATCCTCACGGTATTGTCCCAGCCACCGCTGCCCAAAATTGTACCGTCGGGGCTGATCGTAAGCGCCGAAACAGCATCAACATGACCAGTCAGAGTGGCTTGGAATGCCCCTGTTTTCCAATTCCACATCTCGATCCTACCGTCGCCTTTGCCAGCAAACAAAGTGTCTTTATAGGCACTGAAAGCTACCGAATGCACTTCGTCGGTTATCCCTTTGAGTGTTTGCAACTCGGCCCCGCCTTCGACTTGCCACAACTTCAAAGCATTATCTTTGCCTACACTGGCGAGGGCTTTGCCGTCGGGACTGAACACCACCGAGAACACGCCGTCTGTGTGTCCGTCCAATGTCCGAATTAACTGGCCAGAATAGAAATTCCACAGTTTAATCGTACCGTCAGCGCCACCGCTGGCGATCGTCCTGCCATCGGGACTCACTGCCACTGACCACACGGGCCCCAAATGTGCCGCCAAAACCTTGAGCACTTTACCGTGACGCTTGTGCAGCAGGTGAATTGTCCCATCGTTGTTGCCACTAACTATCACGCGGCCGTTGGGAGTGACTGCTACCGCCCACACCGGATTTTTGTCTTGCTCTGTCAAAGTCCGCACTGCGGGGTGTGACAGCGATGGCTCGCTGCTGAAATTCTGCATGGGGGGCGGGTCGAACCGAATGTCGGGAATGCTAGAAACAGGCTCATTGGAAGTGAAAGCCTCCGATACCGGAGATGGCAAGCGAGAACCGAGCACCAATGAAATCAGAGCAACTGCGGCTCCCCCCCACATAGCTAAAGTCCACTTGGGTTTGCTGACAATCACCTCTATCGGTGTCGGGCCGTATTTCATGTCTGTGAGAATTGCTTCGATCGATCGATAGCGTTTTGATGGTTCTCGCTCCACCATTTTATCCAGGATGCGGCCGAGTCTGGCCGAAACTGGTACTTTCAAATAATCCCTCCAGGCCCAAGCGTCGGCTTTGATGTCAAACAAATCAAAGGGCGACATTCCCGTTAACAAGTGAATGCAGGTGACGCCCAAACTGTAGATGTCGCTGCTCTTAATTGCTTCACCTTTAATTTGTTCCGGCGCCGCGTATTCGGCAGAACCCGTCACTGTTTCTGTTTTCAGCGGCCCGCTGTTGGCAGGAATTGCGGAGCCGAAATCGACTAAAACTAGCCCGGATTCCTCCTCCCAAGAATCCAGATGCTCTTTCCCGACTATTGCTGCCGACGTTTGGGAAGATTTGCGGTGAACAATATTGGACGGTTTGATATCTCGGTGAATCAGTTGATTTTCGTGGACAAATTCCAGCACTGGTAACAACTCGCTCAGCAGATACCAAATGTGAATTTCTTTAAAAACGCCTTTTTCCGAAAGCCGATCGGCTAAATTGCGCCCTTCAATGTATTCTTGCACTAAATACTGGCAGCCTTCGACTTCAAAAGATGCCAGCAGTTTCGGTATTTGCTGGTGTTTGCCCAACTTGTCGAGAACTGAGGCAGAACCCAAAAATGTCCGGTTGAACTGGTTTTGACCGTCGGCGATTGACGGCATGGGGCCGCAGAACTGTTGAATGACGCAGCGGGGTTGCGCTGGTTGGTCTTCATCGGCTGCTAGGAAGGTGCGGCAAGCGATACTTTGACCGAGGGTGTGAAAGACTCGGTAGCGCCCTTTGAGCAGCAAGTTCGACTCGCAATTTGTGCAGGCTGTCGCGCGATCGAGATTTTTGGGATTCTGGCAATTCGGATTGATACAGTAACTCATTTGTCTTGCCGCTGGAGACCCCCGTCCGATTTAAAGGGAGGAGTGGGGGAGGAAAGCGGGGCGGTGCGTGCCGCTTCCTGTGGACAAATTAAATAATGTCAACTACCCAGCATCAAGCGGAGTACCGCACGAGATGTGGGCTTGTATCTGAGCTCCACCGCAATTCCGAGAATCTCTGGAGAATCTCAGCTTTAGTTTCACAGCCCGACACATCAGGGGATGCTGACACGCTCCCCGTACTCGTCCAGTCTTGCCGAACAAGCAACGTTCTCATGGCAATATTTCGCGCACCTACCAAGTCAGCATGAAGCTCGTGTCCGCAACATTCACAACGAAACAATAGTCCTTTCTTCGGTCTATTATCTGTCGAAGTATGCCCGCATTTCGGACAACTTTGCGAAGTATAATGCGCTGGCACTTTAGTAGCCAAAGAACCATTCAGATTAGCTTTGTAGTCAATATAGCCATGCAATTCGGCAAAAGACCATTTAGCTTTGTTCCGATTAGCTTTCCGCTGTTTTTTGCTCGCCTTTTTGCCAGACTTAGACTTGGTTCTCTCCCGGATTCCGGTCAAGTTTTCCAGCCCGATCAAACTGTTAGGCTTAGCAATTTCCTTGCTAATTTGGTGGTTCACGTCAGCGATAAACCGTCTTTCTCTTCCTGACAAAGCGATTAATCTGCGCTTTGCCGAGCGAGTGCCTTTACGCTGAAGAGTTTGTCTAGCCTTGTGATAGCGGTTAGCTTTATGCCTAGCATTTTTCCCTGAATAGAACTTCGACTTATTTTGCAAGTCTGTTTCTACCGCAAGGTAGCGCATCCCCACATCTACACCAGAAACTCTAGTCATTTTCAATGGGTCAATTTCCGGGGCTGCTACTTCAATACTCACCATTAAATAGTAAGTCTTGGAAGAGCGCTGATAAACAATCTTTGCCGCCCCAATCTTGGCACCGCCGGCAATCAATGCCAAGTGCTTGTTATAGCCGTCATACGAAACTACAACTCGACCTTGTAGGGTGATAATACTTACACGTTGCTCGGCCTTAAAGGAGTAGTCACGCTGATAGTTCAAGGTGCAGGTTCTAGAAACATACTTAGGAACTTTGTCTAGTCCTTTGTATCGTTTCTTGGTGTATCCTTTGGCAATAGCATCGTTAGATTGCTTGACTTTAGTCCAGAGGGTTTTGTAGGTTGCCGACACTTGTCTTGGTACGTTGCAAGCCATCTGAGCACCGAGTCCAAATCGAGATCGCAATTCGTTATAGACTGCTTTTTGCAACCTAAGACCATTACTGGTTTTGCCTGCATCAAAAGCAATTTGTGAAGTATAATTCAAGGCATCACGATAAGCCAAAGTAGTCATCGATACCAAAGCTTTTTGTTCGGCGTTCAAGTTTAACTTTAGTTTGGCAGTGATTACTTGGGGCATTATTCTTCACAAACTCTGATAAGATTGTATCTCGTGAACACAGAAGATGCAAGTAGTGATGCAAAATAATTTACACAGTGAGTCGGCCGCCCCTCACCTTCCGGCGTCTAAAGCTATCGTTTTGGTTCGGGGCGGATCTCTTCACTCACGCGCATTCCTCCCCACGCTCACCTGGAAGTAGAACCCGGGACTCCTGCTCATTTAGTTGAATAAGTCGATCGCACCGAACTTGATTGCTCGGCTGGACTCGCTGTCAACGAATTACGGTATACTGTCTCTTGGCAACTTTCGCCAAACTAACTACTAACTTTTAACTATTACGAAGAATAATGGTTTAAAGCCTCCTCCTAAACGGGGGAAATAAAACCAAATTATTCACTGTTTCAATCCTCTTCCTTTTATGGAGAGGTAGCCCTCAAGCGGTCAACTGTCAACTGTCAACTGTCAACTGTCAACTGTCAACTGTCAACTGTCAACTGAACTATGCCCTTAATTCGCGTTCCCAAACCTTGGGAAATTTCCAACTCACAAATTACCTCAGAAACAGCCTTTCTCAACCGCCGCCGTTTCATGACCAATTTAATCGGCGCCGGCGTCACTGCTTCGCTGCTACCACTGACAGGCTGTCAAAGCAATACAGGCTCAAAAACTGCTCTGGATAAAGGCTCAACCCAAGCCTACGCTGGATTGACCCGGAATCCTACCTTTGCGAAAGTCGATCGGGCAATTACCGACGAAGCCCTAGCTACCAAATATAACAACTTTTACGAATACGGAGGCACAAAATCTATTTGGCAAGCCGCCCAAGCTTTACCAACCGAAAACTGGAAAGTAGAAGTAACTGGTTTAGTCAAAAATCCCCGCACCTACGATATAGACGACCTCCAGAAAAAATTCCCCATCGAAGAACGAGTTTATCGATTTCGCTGCGTAGAAGCCTGGTCGATGGTAGTTCCTTGGGTCGGATTTCCCATGAAATTACTCATGGCTGATGTCGAACCGCAATCGAATGCTAAATTTGTTCGCTTCACCTCATTTTACGATTCCAAAATCACTCCCGGCCCCGGTTTAATGTCCCAATTTTATCCCTGGCCTTACACCGAAGGTATGCGAATCGAGGAAATGGCCAACGATTTAGCATTTTTTGCCACAGGGCTGTACGGGCGGCGGCTACCCAAGCAAAATGGGGCGCCCCTGCGGCAGGTGATTCCGTGGAAATACGGTTTTAAGGGCGCAAAGTCGATCGTTAAAATTGAATTTGTCGAAAAACAGCCCGCCACTTTTTGGAATACCATCGGCCCCAACGAATACGCATTTGAAGCCAATGTCGAACCCGACAAACCGCACCCCAGATGGTCGCAAGCCAGCGAACGGGTAGTCGGGCCCGGTAACAGTTGGTCGTGGGAAACTCGCCCAACTTTGCCCTATAACGGTTACGGCGAATATGTCGCAAGCCTTTACAGTTAGCGAAATTTCACACTCAGATAGGACGTATGGTTGAAACCGCGTCTACACAAACGATGTCCGGATGGTGCGCGGACAGAAGAAAAAACCTAATTTCAACCGCCGACTCTTCAACCCGCGCACCATCCGAGTTTTGCCTGTATAGACGCGATTTCAACCGCCCGATCTTATTCTATAGCGGTTCTCAAGCATGGTGAGATATGCCCCATGCCCTATGCCCTATGCCCTATGCCCGGTCTTATTCTAAGTTAATTTCCAGTTAATAAAAAAGGAAAATATGCAATGCTTGAAATTCCCGGCATTCAAACATTAAATAAAATACACGAAAATTCTATTTCAACAGTTTATCGAGGTATTAGAGAACAAAATCAACAGCCAATTATTCTCAAACTGCTCAACGAAGACTATCCAACTCCCGGCGAAATAGTCCGCTACCGACAGGAATACAAAATTCTTCAAATCCTCAACCTGCCAGGAGTCATCAAAGCTTACGACTTACAAAAATATCGCAACACTCTCCTTCTAATCTTAGAAGATTTTGGCGGTTTCTCATTGAAACAAATGCAGGAACAGCAAAGCTTTAGCCTGTTTGAATTTCTCAATATCGGCATTCAAGCCGCCGCAATATTAGGACAAATTCACGCAGCAAACATCATCCACAAAGACATCAACCCCGGCAACATTATTCTCAACCCAGCCACAGGAAAAATCCAAATTATTGACTTCGGAATTTCCACCCTGTTAACCCGCGAAACTCCTACCATAAAAAATCCCAATATTTTAGAAGGAACTTTAGCCTACATTTCACCAGAACAAACAGGGAGAATGAACCGTTCTCTAGATTACCGTACAGATTTTTATTCCCTCGGCATTACTTTTTACGAACTGCTAACCAACCAATTGCCTTTTGAGACCAAAGATGCAATGGAATTGGTACACTGTCACATTGCAAAACAGCCATTGCCCATCAACAAAATCAATCCACAAATTCCTCCGGCTGTGTCAGCAATAGTCATGAAACTTTTAGAAAAAACTGCTGAAAACCGTTACCAAAGTGTTTGGGGAATTCAAGCAGACTTAGAAGAATGTCTGCGTCAATTACAGACAACAGGAACTATTTTAGAGTTTGCTTTAGCTAAAGAAGATATTTCCGATCGATTTCAAATCCCTCAAAAACTATACGGGCGGGCGGCGCCAGTCCAGGCTTTGCTAGCAGCATTCGAGCGAGTTGCGAACCCACAACATAGTTTTTCTGGAAGCGAAATGATGCTAGTTGCCGGTTATTCGGGCATGGGGAAATCATCGCTGGTACAAGAAATTTACAAACCAATTACTGAAAAACGCGGCTATTTTATTTCCGGCAAATTTGACCAATTTCAGCGCGATATTCCCTATTCAGGGATTATTAGCGCTTTCTCGGGATTGGCGCGACAACTGCTAACCGAAAGTTCCGCAAAACTCGATGAGTGGCGCACTAAACTTTTAATTGCATTGGGTGCAAACGGTCAAGTAATTATTGAGGTAATTCCCGAAATAGAATTAATTATCGGCAAACAGCCCCAGGTAGCAGAGTTGAGACCAAATGAAGCGCAAATTCGTTTCTATTTTGTGTTTGAAAAATTTATTCGCGTGTTTTGTTCGGCGGAACATCCACTGGTAATTTTTCTTGACGATTTACAGTGGGTAGATGCAGCTACTCTCAATTTAATTCAATTGATGGTAGTGGATAGTGATACACAATATTTATTGCTGATTGGAGCCTATCGAGACAATGAAGTTAGCGCCCATCATCCCTTAATGATTACTGTGGATGAAATGCAAAAAGAAGGCGCTACAATTGATTTTATTTATTTAGCTAATTTAACCATCCAAGATGTTAGTAATTTAATAGCTGACACTGTGCATAGCGATGCTATGTCTGTGCAATCTTTGGCTGACTTGGTGTTATGCAAAACTAATGGAAATCCGTTTTTTGTCAATCAATTTCTCAAAATGCTGCATTCTGAGAAATTGATTAATTTTAGTTTTCTGGAATCTTCCGAGCTATCGATTCGGGAACCAAAGGCTCTAAAAAATAGAGGTTGTGGAGGATTTTGGCAGTGGGATATTGCTCAAATTGAAGCAAGGGATATCACTGATAATGTGGTTGATTTGATGGTAAAAAAAATAAAAATATTGCCGGAAATAACTCAAAATATTTTGCGTTTCGCAGCTTGTGCTGGGGCATCTTTTGACTTAACTACTTTATCAAAAATTTGTGAAAGATCTCCGGATTTGGTGTTCTCAGATTTGAAGCCCGCACTGGAAGCTGGTTTGATTTTTCCGGTGTCTGAGTTGGATATTGAACTGTTGTTTGAAGAGTACAAGTTTTTGCACGATCGCGTCCAACAAGCTGCTTATGCTTTGATTGACGAAGGGCAGAAAAAAGCGGTTCATTTGCAAATCGGTCGCTTGTTATTGGATAATAGCGATGGTGAAGATTTGTCGGAGGAGCTTTTTGAAATTGTCGATCAGTTAAATCTGGCGGCAGGAAAGGCGATAGGGGCGATAGAAATGGCGACAGCAGGGGAGCTGCCCTTGGCGATCGATCGCACGGAAAGAGATAAAATTGCCAAACTCAATCTTTTGGCTGGGAAAAAAGCCAAAGCTGCTACAGCTTATGCGGCTGCTGTCAAGTATGTCTGTTTTGGGATCGAACTTTTGGCTGCGGATAGCTGGGAAACTGAATATAATTTGACGCGAGAGTTGTACCTGGAAGCTGCGGAATTGAATTATCTGATTGGCAATTTCGAGCAATCGCAATTTTTGATTCATTCGGCACTATCGCAGTTGCAATTGGCGGTGGAAAAAGCGGAATTTTTCGATCGCCTAATTACGCTGCATACCATGTTGGGGGAATACGAGGAAGCTATTAAATTTGGGCGCCAGGGCTTGCGTTTGTTGGGGGTTGAGTTGCCCCAAAAGCAGTTGCAGCAAGCTTGCAAAGCCGAATTTGCTGAAGCAACAGCGCAATTGGGCGATCGGGCAATTGGTGCTTTGCTGCACGTACCGGAAATGAAGATTTCGGAAAAAAGAACCGCGATGAAACTTCTGGATAAAATTATTCCCGCGAGTTTATTTTCCAATCCGATACTTTACCAATTAGTTGTTACAAAATCTGTCAATCTTTCTCTGAAATACGGCCCGGTGCCGGAATCATCTTACAGCTATGCTTGCTACGGCTTGGTTTTGTCGGCTGCGATGGCTGATTATCGCTCGGGATACGAGTTTGGGATGTTAGCTCTCAATTTGAGCGATCGCTTTCACGATTTGACGCAAAAATGCAAGGCATCGGAAATGCTTGTCGCTCATTTAAATCACTGGATACAGCCTCTGAAACTGTCGGATTCGATTAGCCATAATGGCTATCAAGCTGGCTTAGAATCCGGCGAATTGCAATTTGCAGGTTACATTCAGCTTTACAAATTGATGTATTCTATCCCCCAGGGCAAAAATCTCGAATCTCTGCGTGTAGAAGTGTGGAATTTTTTGCTATTTAACTTTAAAACTAACAATCAAATTGCTACTGATTACTTACTAGGCTGTCAGATAGCTTTGTTTAATTTACTGGGAGAAACTTCTAATTGTGAGGTATTTTCTAATGGCGAAATTAGCGAAGGACAATATTTAGAGCGGTGTGCCGATCGCGGCAGTTTTTTGGCAATCTGCGGCTATCAAATTTTGAAATGCCAGGTTTTGTATTTGTACGGAGAGTATGCAGCAGCTTTCAGCTATGCTGTGGAAGCTGAGAAAAAATTGAGTTTGGCGATCGGCACAATTATTGTAGCCGAACATAATTTTTATTATTCTCTAATTTTAACTGCGCTTTACCCGCAAGCTTCCAAGGGCGATCGCCAAAAATATCTGAGAAAGCTCAAAGCCAACCAAAAACAGATGAAAATCTGGGCTGATAGCTGTCCGGAGACCTTTGAGCATAAATACTTATTGGTAGCTGGGGAGATGGCGCGGATTGTGGGTAAGGAGATGGAGGCGATCGATTTGTACGATCGATCGATTACTTCAGCCAGAGACGGCTATTTTATCCAAAATGAAGCATTAGCCGCAGAATTAGCAGCCAATTTCTGGCTGAGCAAAGGTAAAGCAGAATTTGCCGAAATTTACCTAAAAAAAGCGCACTACAACTATCTAATTTGGGGCGCCAAACGCAAACAAGAAAAGTTAGAAGCAACTCACCCAAAATTATTAATAAAATCCACATCAGAAACTCAATTTCATGATGCCAGTACAGTAACTATAGCCAGCCAATTAAACACCCCTGGCTTAGGAAGTTCAGCTTTAGATTTGGCTGCGGTAGTGAAAGCCAGCCAAGCCATTTCTGGCGAAATACTCTTGGATAAGTTGCTGGCTTCTTTGATGAAAATACTGATTGAAAATGCCGGAGCACAACGAGGCTATTTAATTTTCCATTCCCCCTCAGATTCTGCCAACAACAATTCCGGGGAATTGCTAATCGAAGCTGCGGGTGCGATCGATTCGGAGAGTATTGCGGTATTGCAGTCAATTTCTATAGATAATAACCTACCAGTATCGATTGTTAATTATGTTGCCCGTACAGGAGAGACAGTAGTTTTAAGCCAAGCATTTGCCAGCAAAAATTTTAACAGCGACCCCTATATCAAACAGCATCAAAACAAATCAATATTGTGCGCGCCACTCCTGAACCAAGGTCAACTTATCGGCATAATTTACTTAGAAAACAACCTGATTGCTGGAGCATTTACATCAGACAGATTAGAACTGCTGAAAGTCTTATCGGCTTCGGCAGCCATCTCCATTGAAAATGCTAGACTTTATACTAATCTAGCAGATTCCAATCGCACCTTAGAAACAAAAGTAGAAGAACGCACATCAGAACTCGCTCTTGCCAAGAAAAAAGCCGAAGTAGCCAACGAAGCGAAGAGCAGTTTTTTAGCCAACATGAGCCACGAATTGCGCTCTCCCCTCAACGCCATCCTCGGCTTTTCTCAAATCATGTTCCGCAGCAAAAATCTACCTAAAGAACATCAAGAGAATGTCGCCATTATTACTCGCAGCGGCGACCATTTACTAACTTTAATCAACCAGGTTTTAGATTTATCAAAAATTGAAGCTGGTCGGACTATTCTCAACTATAAAAATTTTGATTTGTATCAGTTTATGGACGATCTCGAAGATATGTTCCATATCAAATCTGACGACAAACAACTGCAATTAGTAGTAGAATATAGTCCAGATGTTCCCAGATACGTGCGCACAGATGAAGTCAAATTGCGACAAGTTTTAATGAATTTGATCGGCAACGCTCTCAAATTTACTCAAGAAGGAGGAGTTTCAGTAAAAGTTAATCTCAAACCAGAAGCAAGCAGGCTAAAGCCACCTAAAATTGTTAATGTTGTGGAGAATAGGGAAAATTTAAATATTCCAGCCAATCAGAGTATTGAAAAATGTAAAATTAGCCCGCCACAAAATCCTAACGATTTAGATTCTGCATCTTTGTGCTTCCTGAATTTTACAATCTCTGACACAGGCCCCGGTATTGCTGCCGATGAATTAGATAGTCTTTTTGAAGCTTTTGTGCAAACACAAACTGGTAAAAACTCCCAAGAAGGCACTGGTTTGGGACTGCCAATTAGCCGCAATTTTGTAGAGTTAATGGGTGGCAAGATGAGTGTCTCTTCAGAATTGGGAGTCGGAACAAATTTTGTATTCGATACTAAAATTAGTGTGATAGATCCCAGGGAAATAGAAGGCAAAAAGACGGCGGTACAAGTGATTTGCCTCGCACCGAATCAACCTAAGTATCGCATTTTGATTGTTGATGACAAACCCAGCAATAATTTGCTGCTGCTCAAACTGCTTTCTCCCCTAGGTTTTGAACTCAAAGAAGCTTGTAACGGCCAAGAAGCTGTTGAGATTTGGAATTATTGGGAACCGCATTTAATTTTGATGGATATGAGAATGCCAGTGATGGACGGGTACGAAGCGACTAAACAAATTAAAGGCACTGTTAAAGGTCAAGCTACTGCTATTATTGCTGTAACTGCTAGTGTTTTAGAAGAAGAAAGAGCGGTTGTTTCTTCGGCAGGATGCGATGATTTTATCCGCAAACCGTTCCAGGAAGCAGATATATTTGATGCGCTTAAAAAACATATTGGGGTGAATTTTATCTATGAGGAACCTACTACCAACAATGATTTGACTAAAATGGAGATTCAATCTGCTTTGAGTCGGTCAGCTTTGGCGGATTTGCCTGCTGAATTGTTGGCTGATTTATTGGCAGCTTCCAGCCTTTGTGATATGAATAAAGTTGACACTTGCATAGATCAAATTCGCGAGATAGATGAATATGTGGCTGAGGCTTTAGCTTTCTTGGCTAATGATTTTGATTATGCTCAGATAGTTTCTTTAATTGAAATTTCTTAGGTTTGATCGTTCGGACTTCAGTCCTTTCTTTTCTGCGGACTAAAGTCCTCACTACGAACCTATACGGTTCACTTAACACTCTTTATTCGCTGGAGATCTCCCTCGCATCCCACGCATTGTTGCGGGGACGAAAGAGAGCATTCTTGTCCCACCCCCTACTCCCCTTTTTTTAGGGGGTTAGGGAGATCTGTCTTAAGTGAACGGTATTTCACTATGAACCTGTGTGATGACTTCTTTACATTAATAGTCCTTTCTTTGATGCGGACTAAAGTCCTCACTACGAACCTATGATAAGAAAATCTTGTATTCTTTGCCAAACTCGTTCCAGTAAATCTGGCGCGCTAACATCAAACCATTCAATTTCAGGATATGCTCTAAACCATGTCCGTTGTCTCTTGGCAAATTGCCTCGTGTGCAAAACAGTCAAATTCCTAGCTTCCTCAAGCGTAATGTCGCCAGCTAGATATCGTTTGATTTCCTGATATCCCAAGGTGTTCAACAACGGTAAGTCGCAGCCGTATTTTTTGCATAAATATTCTACTTCAGCCAGCCAACCGCGTTCTAACATTTGTTCGGTGCGCTGTTGGATACGATCGCCCAAAACATCCATCTCGCAGTCCAACCCAATCTGTAGAATAGGATAATTGGGAGGATTTTCGCCTTGCTGTTGGGAAATAGAGCGCCCGGTGACATAAAATACTTCCAGTGCCCGTAAGGTTCTGAATGAATCGTTGAGGTGAATTTTCTCGGCGGCCGGACGATCGACCTGCTGCAACATCGCATAACATTGAGATTGCCCCAGATCCGCAAGTTGCGATCGCAATTCGGGCATGGGCGCCACCCTCGGAATTTTCAAACCCTTGACAATCGATTTGATATATAAGCCTGTCCCTCCCACCAACAACAGCGGAGGAGAAACGGGAAAATCGACATCAGCAATTATTTTTTGAGCTTGCTGCTGGTATTCTGCGAGTGTTAGAGTTTCTGTCGGCTCGCAAATGTCAATTAAGTGATGCGGTACAGAAGCGCGATCGCTCTTTGTCGGTTTTGCCGTTCCGATGTCAAATTCGCGGTACACTTGACGGGAGTCTGCGCTCAAGATCGAAGATTTCAGTCGATCGGCCACCGACACAGCCACTCCAGACTTCCCCGTCGCCGTCGCCCCGCAAATCGTAATCAATCTAAACATAAGCCGTCGCACACTTAAAAAACATATTGCATTTCCCAAGAAAAACCCTCAAATCCTTTCCCAGATTCTCTTCATCCCTACTTTCCCTTCTCTGGCTCCACTCATTCACCGCCCTGGGCCTGGGAAATCGCGAAGCAATCTCAAAACTATTCCCCTCCGTCCCCCCGATAAATTTCCATTTAGAAAGCCCTAGCATCGCCCTTAACGGTTTTGTACTATAATTTTAGGAGTTTTTGCATTTTATTAAGTTTTGGGGTCTTCAGCCTCATTATTGGAGCTATTGTGGCATGACTAACACCTACAGCGCCGACCAAATTCAAGTTCTCCAAGGTCTCGAAGCAGTCCGCAAACGACCGCGGATGTACATCGGTAGCACTAGCCCGCGAGGATTGCACCATCTAGTTTACGAGATTGTGGATAATGCGATCGACGAAGCGCTGGCAGGTTACTGCACTCGCATCGAAGTTGACCTCAACGCTGACGGTTCCGTTACTGTTACAGACAACGGCCGGGGAATTCCCACCAAGATTCATCCCAAAACTGGTACATCATTCCTGGAAGCAGTTTTGACCGTTCTCTGCTTTGTTGGCAGAAGCAGCGACGGCTACAAGGTTTCTGGAGGTATCCACGGAGTTGGGCTAGCAGTTGTCAATGCTTTGTCTGAATGGTTGCAGGTGACTGTTCGGCGCCAGGAGCAAATTTACAGCCAGCGTTTTGAGAAAGGCATCGCGGTTACGTCGCTGACAGCTAAACCGAGTCCCGAAAACCCTACGGGTACGTCGATTTGTTTCAAACCAGATGCGGAGATTTTCAAGAATGGCATCCAGTTCGATCGCGACACTTTTGCCCTTCACCTGCGACAGCTTGCTTACCTCAATCCCGGTTTGAAAATAATTTTGACTGACAACCGCTTGCAAATACTCGGCAGCAGTTCTCCCTGCATCGAAACCTACTGCTTCCCTGGTGGCATCCGGGAATATGTCGCTTACCTGAACTCCAATGTGGAACCGCTGCACGAAGATATCATTTACATTCAGGGCGATCGAGATGGCGTACAAGTAGAAATAGCCTGTCAGTGGCACTTTCTGAATCAAGATAATTCTTACAGCCGACTGTTAGGTTTTGCCAACTGCGTCCGGAATATCGATGGCGGCACTTATCTTAACGCCTTTCAATTGGCAGTGAGGCGGGTGGTGAGTGCGATCGGCCGCCAACAGGGCAAACTCAAAAATACAGACCCAGTTTTAATGGGGAATGAGGTTTTAGAGTGTGGCTTCACCGCAGTCATTGCCGTTAAACTACCGAATCCGGAGTTTGAAGGCCCAACAAAAACTCGGCTGGTCAACCCGGAAGTACAAGAAATCGTTAAATCTTTGGTGGAAAAAGAGTTGATGGAATATTTGACCGCCCGCCGGGAAGTTGCAGGGGCGATCGCGCAACAGGCGATCGAGGCCCGCGACGCAGAAGCAGAAACACTCAAAGCGCGGGCATTGCGCCGAAAGCAAGAATTACAAAAATATTAATGACTTGCAGTAGACTGCCGCGGGCGATCGCGCTTCTCAACCTTCCGGCTAACAGCCCCGCAACCAAATGTCAATAGCTCCCCAAGTAAAACTACTATGCCGGGTACGTCCCCCCGATAAATTTCCCTTCAGAAAGCCCTAGCATCGCCATTAACGGTTTTGTGCTATAATTTTAGGAGTTTTCCCATTTTAGAAGCTTTTGGGGCTTTAGGCCTCATTATTGGAGCTATTTTTGTATGACCAGCAGCTACAGCGCCGACCAGATTCAAGTTCTCGAAGGTCTCGAAGCAGTCCGCAAACGACCGGGGATGTACATCGGTACCACCGGCCCGCGAGGACTCCACCATCTAGTTTACGAGGTTGTGGACAATTCCATCGATGAGGCGCTGGCTGGCCACTGCACTCACATCGAGGTTGACTTCAACGCCGACGGTTCAGTCACTGTCACAGATGACGGCCGCGGTATTCCTACCGGGATCGTTGCCAAGACTGGCAAATCGGGAATCGAAACAGTAATGACTGTACTGCACGCCGGCGGTAAGTTTGGCGGTGGCGGTTACAAAGTTTCTGGAGGTTTGCACGGTGTAGGTATTTCCGTGGTTAACGCGCTTTCCGAGTGGGTAGAGGTTACTGTTTGGCGCGACCAAAAAGAACATTTGCAGCGCTACGAAAGAGGCTTTCCCGTCAGCGAACTTGTGGCCAAGCCCTGCAAAGGAAATCGCACCGGTACTTCAGTTAGTTTCCTTCCAGACACTCAGATATTTAGCACTGGGATTGAGTTTGATTACGCTACGGTTTCTGGACGTTTGCGAGAGTTGGCTTATCTGAATGCGGGTGCGAAAATTACTTTTGGCGATCGTCGCTTGGAATTGCTCAAAAGTAGCGAACCGCGCGTCGAAACCTATTGTTACGAAGGTGGCATCAAGGAATATGTCATGTACATGAACCGCGAGAAGCAGCCACTGCACGAAGAGGTGATCTACGTACAAGGAGAACGCAACAACGTGTATGTAGAAGTGTCTTTGCAGTGGTGCGTCGATGCTTTTAGCGACAACGTTCTGGGTTTTGCCAACAACATTCGGACGATCGACGGCGGTACACACTTAGAAGGCTTAAAGGCTGTTTTGACGCGGACGATGAACTCGATCGCCCGCAAGCGCAACAAAATCAAAGAACACGAGCCCAACCTCGCCGGCGAAAACGTCCGCGAAGGTTTAACAGCCGTGATTTCGGTCAAAGTTCCAGACCCAGAATTTGAAGGCCAAACCAAAACAAAGCTAGGAAATACCGAAGTCAGAGGAATTGTTGATTCCCTCGTAGGCGAAGTATTAACCGAATATTTGGAATTTCGGCCCCAAGTAGCAGACGCTATTTTGGAAAAAGCAATTCAGGCATTTAAAGCCGCAGAAGCCGCCCGTCGTGCCCGCGATTTAGTCCGCCGAAAATCCGTCCTAGAATCGTCTCCTTTGCCCGGAAAATTAGCGGACTGTAGCTCCAGAGACCCCGCCCTGTCTGAGATATACCTGGTCGAGGGCGATTCAGCCGGCGGCTGTTTTCTCTCTTCGGAGAAAATATTATTAGCTGATGGCACAACAAAAACCTTCAAAGAGATAGTTGACGAACAAGCAGAAGGTAAAGAACACTTTTGCTACACCATTCGCGAGAGTGGAAACATCGGGTTTGAGCGGATAACCAACGCTCGCATGACTAAAGCAAATGCTGAGGTTATCAAATTGACATTAGACAATGGGGAGACAATTACTTGTACTCCAGATCATCGGTTCATGTTGCGGGATGGCACTTACAAAGCAGCAGCCATGCTGACACCGGACGATTCCTTAATGCCTCTCAACCGCCAGTTGTCGAAAAAGAACCAAAACGGGCAGGGACTTAACGGTTACGAAATGGTTTGGAATCCCAGCAGTGACAAGTGGATTTACAGTCATTTGTTATCGGATTTCTACAACCTGAAACATGAGGTTTATCAAGCATCTGACGGCAATCACCGCCACCATGTTGATTTCAACAAACTCAACAACAATCCGACCAATATTCAGCGACTACCTGCTCAGGAACACTTGGCTTTACACCGCGCCAACCTTGAGAAAACATTGCACAGGCCGGATGTCATTGAAAAGAGCCGTCAAGCTCACATGACTGATGAATTTCGGGCGATGATGAAAGAGCGGATGCAGCAGCCTGAAACCAGGCAAATTCTCTCAGAACAGGCAAAGGCTCAGTGGGAAGATGAAGAGTATAAAGCTTACATGACTAGCAAGTGGCGTGAGTTTTACGACACTAATGAAGCTTATCGCGAGCAAAATAATGAATTGCTCAACCAAGCCCAACAAGAGTATTGGAGTTCTGAAGAAAACCGCTTAGCTCAGTCTCAACGGGTTCGCAATCATTTTGCTAACAATCCTGAAGCGCGGGAGGCTAATTCACAATTGGCCAAAGAACAGTGGCAAAATCAGGATTTGTTGGACTGGCGACGGGAGAAAACTAAGGAACAGTGGACACCGGAGTTTCGCCGCCAACGCAAAGCAGCTTTGGACGAAACTTATTACCGCAAAACTCTGGAAGCATTGAAGACTGTTCAGATGAAAATGGGCTGGATTGATGTAGATTATTACAATTCTTATCGCCGCCTGAAGAATGATAAGTCTTTGTTGAAGTACGAGACTTTTTGTAAGCGCTACTTTAATGGTGAAGAATTATATGCTCGCCAAGCGGTTCGTAATTACAACCACCGTGTTGTGAAGATTGAAGCTGTAGAGGAACGGCACGATGTTTATGACATCGAAGTGCCTAACAGCCACAACTTTGCACTAGGTGCGGGAGTTTTTGTACACAACAGCGCGAAGCAAGGGCGCGATCGACAATTCCAAGCAATTCTGCCTTTGCGCGGTAAAATTCTCAACATCGAGAAAACCGACGACGCCAAAATCTACAAAAATAACGAAATTCAGTCGTTAATTACAGCCCTGGGTTTGGGTATCAAAGGCGAAGAATTCGACCCCGGTCAATTGCGGTATCACCACATAGTGATCATGACTGACGCTGACGTAGATGGGGCCCACATCCGCACGCTGTTGCTGACTTTCTTCTACCGCTACCAGCGCGCACTTGTAGAACAAGGTTACATCTATATTGCTTGTCCTCCTCTGTATAAAGTGGAACGGGGACGCAATCACTACTACTGTTACAGCGATCGCGAAATGAACAATCTCGTCCGCAACGAATTCCCCGCCAATGCGAACTACACTATCCAGCGGTTCAAAGGTTTGGGCGAAATGATGCCCACGCAGTTGTGGGATACCACGATGAACCCGGAAACTCGGACGCTAAAACGGGTGGAGATTGAAGACGCTGCTGAAGCCGATCGCATCTTTACCATCTTAATGGGCGATCGGGTCGCCCCCCGCCGCGAATTCATCGAAACCTACGGCCCCAAACTCAACCTCCTCGACTTGGACATCTAAGTTAGTTGACAGTTGACAGTTGACAGTTGCTGGCGAGGATGAGTCATTAGTCATTAGTTAGTGGCTGATGACTACTGCTTTCCTGTCAACTGCTTTCCTGTCAACTGCTTTCCTGTCAACTGACTACTGCTTTCCGGCCAACTGCAACTTTTGTTATAAAAATTAATACAATCTCTCATCAAATTGCTTTAAGGTAAATGCTTAGGTAAATTTTAGATTTTTGGCGCATCCATCAGCTACCACAAAAATAGAAGGTTGGACAATATAGCATGAGCATCAATTTAGCAACAAAATTGCGTGAGGGAACAAAAAAATCTCACACAATGGCAGAAAACGTTGGTTTTGTCAAATGCTTTTTAAAAGGCGTTGTAGAAAAAACTTCTTACCGGAAGTTAGTAGGAAACCTGTACTTTGTCTACTCGGCAATGGAAGAGGAAATGGAACGCCAAAAGCAGCATCCGGTTGTTTCAAAAATTTACTTTTCTGAGTTAAATCGCAAACAAAGTTTAGAGCAAGATTTATTCTACTACTACGGCGCCAATTGGCGGGAACAAATATCCCCGTCACCAGCAGCTAAAGCTTACGTGCAGCGGATTCATGAAATCTCGGCTACCGCACCAGAACTGTTAGTAGCTCAGTCTTACACTCGCTACCTAGGCGACTTGTCCGGCGGACAAATCCTCAAGGGAATTGCTCAGCGCGGCATGAATCTTACCGAGGGAGAAGGCACTGCTTTCTACGAATTCCAGGATATTCCTGATGAAAAAGAGTTCAAAGCTAACTACCGTCAGGCAATGAATGAATTGCCGATTAACGAAGCTACAGCAGAGCGCATTGTTGACGAAGCTAATGCAGCTTTTGGCATGAACATGAAGATGTTTATGGAGTTAGAAGGCAATTTGATTAAAGCTGTCGGTCAGATGCTGTTCAATACCCTGACGCGGAAGCGCGGCGCAGCCAGTACCGAATTGGCTACTGCTGATTAGTCAATACCCATTGGCAATAATTTGAGCCTCGTTTAAGAGGAAAACATTAAATCCTGGGGGTTTGATGGCTGCTTTTACAGTCACCAAAGCTCCGGGATTTTGCATGGCGGGCGATCGACTTTTTGACTCATATCATTTCCGGTTGCATCGGAATTAATATTAACCCGAAATCAGGACACGGCAGTGCAGTCTCCCAATTCATAACGGTAGGGAAACGGCACGTGCAGTCTCCTCTATATCATTCCGGCGCAGCCGAAATTGATCTGAAGTGTTTGTTGACACTAAGGTTTAATCATTCCGAAAAAAAACTATGCGATATCACAATCAACAATCAACAATATTTTAGCAGTAAACTATGAAAATTCTGTTAGTAGAAGATGACTATCGCATTGCCCAAGCATTAGCAGAAGCCCTCACCGACCAACATTATGCCGTAGACATAGCCGCCGACGGTCAAGAAGGTTGGAACTTTGCAGAAACTTTTACCTATGACTTAATTCTGCTAGATGTGATGCTGCCAAAAATAGATGGAATTACCCTATGTCAGGGCTTGCGCCGACAAGGTTTAAAAACCCCCGTGCTCATGCTAACAGCCAGAGACACCAGCAATGATAAAGTCATAGGACTAGATGCCGGAGCTGATGATTATGTCGTTAAACCCTTCGATTTGCCAGAATTAGCAGCAAGAATTAGAGCCTTACTGCGGCGGGGAAGTACAACTTTGCCACCAGTATTAGAGTGGGAAAATCTGCGTTTAAACCCGAATACCTGCGAAGTTACTTATCGCGATAATTTGCTTAATTTTACACCAAAGGAGTACAGTTTGCTAGAATTATTCCTGCGAACAGGAGGGCGCGTTTTAACACGGAGTGCTATCCTAGACCATATATGGGCTTTTGAAGACTCGCCAGGAGAAGAAACCGTAAAAGTTCATCTCCGGGGTTTGCGACAAAAACTGAAAGCAGCAGGCGCACCAGCTAATTTTATTGAGACTATTTATGGCATGGGTTATCGGCTCAACCAAAACCTCTAATCCCCAATTTCAATCTTTGGGATGGCGTTTATTGCTATCTTACTTAACAGTGATGGTAGCTATTTTAGGAACTTCTGCTATTGCTGTTTATGAATTATTTGCCAGCAGTCTGTATCAAGAATTAGACCAGCGATTGGAGGTTTTGGCTCAAGCAGCTTCTCACAGTTTAGTTGCGATCGAAAAGCAGCACCTTTCTGAACATCCAGAAAAAAAAGGCGATCTATCTCATCAACAAAGTGAACAGCGCAATGATGACTTTCAGATTGAACTCGATCGCGAAAAAGTAACGCGCCAGTTAGACAAAGACGGAGACTTAGACATTCCCTGGCAAAATCTGCGGGAACCAGATCAATCTGTAGAATGGTTTAATGAAGCAGGTAAAATGTTAGGAAATTCCGGCAAGACTTTACCGCCTGTAACGATAAAATCGGGTTTCCAAACCATACAAAACGGGCAAATTCGGTCGGCAACAATTCCAGTTTACATTTCTTATGATGATAAAAAGCAAGAATTAAAAGGTTATATTCGCACCAGCGAATCTACTAAAGAAGTTGAAGAAGTTCTCAGCAGACTCCGCTGGAATTTGGGTTATGGGAGTATTATTTTCCTGAGCTTGACTGCGGTTGGTGGTTTGTGGCTGACTAAGCAATCTCTCAAGCCAATTGAGGATAGTTTTCAGCAGTTAAAACAATTCACTGCTGATGCTTCTCACGAGTTGAGAAGTCCGCTGACGGCGATTAAAACTTCAGTGGAAGTGATGCAGAGTCATCCTGAGAGAATTCATGCAGCGGATGTTAAGAAAATGGTGGCGATCGCCTCTGCGACTAAACAGATGACTCAGTTAGTTGAAGACTTACTTTTATTAACTAGAATGGATGCACCAGCAGCCACGATCGCCCGCGAGTGGATAGCGGTTCCGTTAGACGAACTATTAGAGGATTTGCTAGATTTGTGGGAACTGCAAGCTCAAGAAAAGCAAGTTATTCTCAAGTCAAATTTAGCCATTGATACATCTGTAATGGGAGATGCTGCACAGCTAACTCGTTTGTTTTCCAACTTGCTCGGAAACGCAATTCATTACACACCAGCGGGCGGAATTGTGACTGTTTCTCTGAGCAGACAGAACCGATCGACAATTGTGAGTGTAGAGGATACTGGCATCGGCATTGCTCCAGAAGATGTCAAGTTAGTTTTCGACAGATTTTGGAGAGCAGATCGAGCGAGAAATCGCCGTGCAGGGGGTTTGGGGATGGGATTGGCGATCGCCCAAGCAATTGTCCAAAGCCACCGAGGAGAAATTAGCGTTACCAGTCAGCTAGGAGTAGGTAGCTGTTTTCAAGTAAAATTCTCCTCAGTAGCTTAAGAGTTGATATTAATAGAAAACCTTAACTCTTCTTCCCAGATTCTCCTTGTTCACCGCTTTCTCCTTGTTCACCTTTTTCTCCACTTTCCCCGCCCCTCGAAGCTGTCATTGTGACATTACTATCTGTCAAGGAAAGTTCAGAAGTGAAACTACTTTTTTTCCGGGGTTTTGGTTTTTTTCCTTCGCCGCTTTCTCCTTGTTCGCCACCACTGCTACTCATTAAAACGATCGGTTTAACCGGCTTGCTGTTGCTCATCGATGAATTAGCAGCATTACTTAAAAGAGAAATAGGGGAAAATTGATTAACACTGCTATCATTCTGGGATGCGATCGCACTAGCAGCTACAGAGGTTAAAACGCAAGCTCCAATGCCGAGCCAAATCTTAGTTTTACTTTGCATCTTTCAAAAAGCCTTATTCTGGGTGATTATACCAAATCCGGGTTAAAAATCCCCTTTATTTCTTAGTCCGCGGAGGCGGACTTCGTTTGTGTAGTAGCGGTTTCAACCGCCGAATCATAGAGGAGATAAAAAGGCAGGATTTGGTATTACTCCTACTATCCCAGAAAAAAGTAAAGAACTCGGAAAGAACCAAAAACCTCTAAAAATTGTTTGCATAGACATTACCTTATTGCTACAATGCGAGTCCATTAGCAACCTGTAGGAGTGTCCCAAATGATTATCTGTATGGCCAATATTCTGAGTTCAGAGGAATTAGGATTAATTGTCGATCGCCTAAAAAATGCTGAATTTGTCGATGGGAAGTTAACAGCAGGTTGGTACGCCCAACAAGTAAAAAATAATGCTCAACTAAAAAATGATGCGGCTCCAACTCAGGAACTCATAAATTTAGTCAATCAAGCACTAAAACGCAATTCTTTATTCCAAATAGCGGCGCGCCCTAAAGCAATTCGTCCCATTATGTTTAGTCGCTATCAGGGAGGAATGTACTACGGGACACATATTGATAATGCGATTATGGGAGATGAAGAACTAATGCGATCGGATTTGTCTCTCACTCTATTTCTCAGCGATCCTGCAACTTATACGGGCGGGGAATTAGTGATTGAAAGTACCCAAGGCGAACAAGCTTTTAAACTTGATGCTGGTTCAATGGTTGTTTATCCTACTACAACTTTACATCGTGTGGAACCTGTAACGGAAGGTGAAAGACTAGCGGCGGTGACTTGGGTGCAGAGTTTAGTTCGGGATGCTCATAATCGAGAAATTCTCTTTGATTTGGATACGGTTCGCGATACCCTTTTTCAGAAGTCTGGAAAGACAGCGGAGTTTGACTTGCTATCAAAAAGCATTGCTAATTTGCTGCGAAAATGGGCTGATGTTTAGGTTGAGCAGGACTTACGCAAGAGACTAAGGGATTGGGGCAACCACGGGGATTGCCCCTAGATTCACACCAGATATGGATGTCGTGTGTCCAGGACTATTGAGGAGGTTTTGGAAGCGGATGAAATAAATTTTAGGTCTTTCCGAGTTCTTTACTTTGTTTTGTCACAGTAATTGTAAATGAGTTAAACAACCAGGATCTAAAAGATGAGCAACCAAACTAAAATTTGGACAGGTGTGGGACAGTCTTATGTGACACAAGACAATTCTATCGATGTCGATCGAGCATCATCGGAGAGATACCAACTCTCAATTGGGGAAAGTGGCGAAAGCGGTGAAAGTGGTAACAGCAATTCTGGCTACGAAAGCGGGAATGACAGCCGTTACAACATTAGTAATAGCAATTCTGGCTACGAAAGTGGGAATGACAGCCGTTACAATATTAGTAACAGCAATTCTGGCTACGAAAGCGGTGGTGAAAGCGGTTACGAGATGGGGTTTTCTGTCAATCAACCTGTTGCTTCTTCCAGTTATACCCCAGTTATAAACAGTTTGTCTATCAGCTCTCAGGGATACGAAAGCGGCGGCAATTTCTATCAGAATGAAATTAAAGGTACAGATGGTAACGACATCCTGACAGGAATTCCTGGTAATAATGTTTCTTTAAAAGGACGCAATGGCAATGATATTTTGAGCGGCAACAGCGGCAACGATAAACTAGAAGGAGGCAAGGGTCAAGACACGCTTGATGGCGGTGCAGGCAATGATATTCTCGAAGGAGGGAAGGGTCAAGATATTCTGACCGGCGGTATGGGTTCGGATTTATTTGAGCTGGAAGGGCGATCGGCTACAAATACTCTCGATATCGCTGATATCATCACGGACTTTCAAAAAGGCGCAGACATACTGAAGCTGAAAGATGGCTTAGGATTTTCTAACATTAATATCACTCAAGGAACAGAAATTTATGCTAGCGATACTCTGTTGAGGATAGCAGGCACTGGTCAATATTTGGCAGTCTTGAAAGGAGTTAATGCTGGAAATATTAACGCGACTAATTTCACTTATTCCTAATTGTAATACTGGCGCTAAAACCGTTTTTTTGCAACATGAATTACCCACTTTGACCAAAGAAACCGGGTTTTTTACCGAATCTGCGGGTGACAACGAAATATTTTCGCAAAAAAACCCGGTTTCTGCCTACTCGTGCGTCCAAGAATATCTGATTTGTAAACAACAAAACATCTGAAAAATAGGAGAATAAATAGATGGCTAGCGCTAACTTTCGCAAACTTCACCGCCAAGTTGCACCGATTATTTTCATCCCTTTACTCTTAACAGCCATAACGGGAGTTGCCTATCGGCTGGGAGAAGATTGGTTAGGCATAGAAGGTGATGCTGCTGAGATTTTTATGAATATTCACCAAGGAAGCTATCTCGGAAAGGAACTCAGACCATTTTATGTGCTTTTCCTGGCTTTGGGAGTGATTGGGCTGATAGTTACTGGTTTGACGATGACCAAATTTTTTGGTGGCACACGCCCTGAAAGACCGGGTGCTAAACTTGATTTTCGTAAGGTTCACCGTATTGCTACACCGATTATTGTCTTGCCTTTAGCAGTGAGTACAGTCACAGGTGTAATCTATCGAGTTGGCAGAAGTTGGTTTAAGATGCCAAAAGAGGTAGGAAAAGTTTTTCTGAATATCCACCAAGGAGAATATTTGGGAGATTTTTTGATGCCAATCTATGTGTTTTTGGTGGGTTTGGGTGTGATTTTGCTGCTGGTAACAGGAATCAATATGACTGGTATTTTTCGGAAACGCCGCCAGCAAACAACAGAGGAAGATAGCTAATATACATCTCCCAAAAAGCCTCTGAAGAACAGGCAGGATGCCTGTTCCACAATAATTATGGGAGATGTCTAATAGATTTGTTTTTCGGGGATAACTGATGAATATCGTGGTTTTAATTCTCTCTACAGTTGCATCTTTTTTGGGGACCTTTAATTAAGATGAAAAATAGAAGTATTGAAACGGCCAAATCAAGTCTTAAATCAAAAATTGTATGGGAAAGTCGGCTACAAGGAAGTCGCACCAGTGCATTTCTCAGTGAAGTATTAAGTAACAGCGGCCATTTTTTAATTCTGAAGAGTTTATCAGACTTGATATTAGCTGGTTTGTTCAAATTTATCACAGATCCAACTGAATATTTACTAATAGTAGCAATGCTTGTTCAGGCTTGGTATCTGTCGAACTCGAAATGCCACCGTTTTTGGGGAAACCTGATCTGCGTTGGTAGATTTTTTCCAAAATCCTAGTCACGTTGTCTTTTGGTTATTTTCTCTGATGATTGCTACTTTGCAAGGATTGCGATTCCATTGGGCTAAGGGTATTGATGATTGGCTGATTCCACTGGAAAGTTTGGTAAGGGCTCTGATGGTGGTAGCTTTTTATGTTGTGATTGGGATTAAGTCTCAATATTTAATTGCTAATTTAGAATTGATAGTGACATTTTCGCGGACGGCAACGCACTGGTTTCTTACTTGGAGTATGGTGTTTATCGGTTTGCTTTTAGGGTTGCAGTCGGTACAGATTGTCAAACAGAGAAAGCAGCTACAAAAAACAGCTCAACTACTGGGAAACATGGCAGAATGGGGGATGGGAAGTCATGTAGTAGACACAGCGCTTAATAATCCAGCAGGTTTGGCTTTTCAAAAGTGCGATCGCACGATTTTATTTATGGATATTCGCGGTTTTACAAGTTGGTGCGAAAAAACTTCCCCTGAGACAGTTGCAGCGGTTATCAATGAATATTACCGTTGTGTTGAACCAGCCGCCGCCAAGTTTCAGCCTTTAAGAATAACTTTTACAGCCGATGAAATTATGGCGATTTATGCTACGCCACAGCAGGGAATTGCTGCGGCTAAATCTATGAGTAAAGCTGCTTTAGAAATGCTTGAATTATATGGAATTGGTGCGGGATGCGGAGTGCATTGCGGGAGCGTTATTGAAGGGCTATTTGGCGGTGCAGATGTTCGGACTTATACGGTGATTGGTGATGTTGTCAATACAGCAAAACGCTTAGAAAGTGCCACGCCTGGTGGTGCAATTACTATTTCTGATGCTGTTTATCAAGGGATGTCACAACGTCTAACGGTGGAACCTTGCGAACCGATAGTGGCGAAAGGTAAGACAGCAGCTTTAATTGCATGGTGGTTAATATAGCTAGCCGTCAGGAATGACGAATTTAATATTATTGATTTTTTCGACCATCGGACATGGTGGTTCCTGCCATACTTGCTCGATCGAGACTAGCACCATCCATGTTCGCATTGCGGAGGTTCGCATTAGAAAGATTGGCATCTCTCAAGTCGGAAAAGCGCAAGTCTGCACCGTCTAAATTAGTATTGGTCAAGTTAGCTTTCCTAAAATTACTATTGCTGATTCTCGCTCCTATTAAAACTGAGCCACTTAAATCAGTGCTTGCTAGGGTTAGTGTTGACAAAATCTGCTATAGCCTTTCTCAAAAAGATGAGGTATGACTGACAGCTTATATAACCGCTTAAACCAAGAGGGCTGAAGCCCAACAACATACCTCATCTTTCTGAGAACCGCTATATCTCGAAAGTACCTCCGCTGAGGTTAGCATCTGATAAGTCTGCTCCTGTAACGATCGGATTTTTTAAGGTGAGGTTAACTAATTTTACACCTCGGAGGTCGCAGCGGATGCAGCTTTTAGTTAGGAGCAGGGTTTCGACGTTGGCGTTGATTTGGTCAATTTCCTGTTGGGATACCTTTTCGGCAAATTCGGGTGAGACGTAACCGAGGTTTTTGGGGTCGTCTTTTTTGGGTGGTTGGGGAGTTTTTGGTTGCCCGATCGCACTTAGTTTTTTTATATTTTATCATATTTGTGTTCACATCTCAGTTAGGATTGCTATAAGCTGTTAGTCATTTAAATTTATTGCCTCAACCCCTTACAGTATGGGATCTGGCACACAAATAGTGCATTTTGAATGTCGAACAGCTTAGCAATTTTTAATTGAATGAGCTATGGCCTTCTCAATTACCAATTACCGATTCTCAGGCAAATGAAACTTACTATATTTACCTTCCCATCCCCCGATTTGGTGGCTCCTCGTTCGGGACAGGCAAAGAAGTTGGTCTTACCTGCCGCTCCAAATACTTGCTCAAAGCGTAAGCGATATTACCGCGAGTCATCGGCTTCAAAGGATTAATTGCATTAGTTCCGACTTCAAGATTCACAAACCCTTCATACAGTGCAGTAGCCATAGACTTTCTAGCCCAACTAGGAATTTCCCCTGCATCTGGATACCTAGCTAAAATCTCGGCAACGGTGGCGTCTGGAAACTGAAAAACCCCATAAGCTTGAGCAAAAATCGCCAAAGCCTCAGCGCGAGTCACCCTTTGATTTGGGAAAAACATTCCGTCGCGATATCCACTCATAGTTCCCGTTTTCAAAGCAGTTTGAATCGCACTGTAAGCCCAGTAGCTTTTAGGTACGTCGGGCAATTCCATATCCGGTTTCTGAGCTGTTTTCCGCCGTTCCAAACCAAAAGTTTTCAGTAAAATTACCGCCAAATCGGCGCGACTGATAATGCTTTCAGCATTAAAATTGCCGCTAGAATCTTTATTCATCAATCCTGCATTGACAACCCGGTCGATCGGGTCAATTATTTGTTGAGATTGAACCACCGTTGGCACTCCTTGCGCTAGCGCGATCGCAAAAAAAACACAGACTAACTTTTTCACGATTTTAATCCTTTGTGCTGCTCAAACAATTATTAAAGCAGCAGCAATATTTTCTCCGGTTCCATCGGTATGATTCTGAGATTTCGACCGCCGGCTAAATAGCGGGATTTCATATTAAAATCAAATCTTTGCTTCCGGCAAAGCGCCCTGCATTTTACCCAACCAATCAATCAAATTATCCAACTGCTTTTCGGCGCTCAAAACAGCCATTCCGCGAATAGTAACCTTCCCCTTGCTGTAGACAAAACGAGAATGTAGATGTTCGGGCAAATTAGCCTTGAGCAAATTCCAAGCAGGCTCCTCCATCGGCGTTTCCAAAACAATGTGCTGCTTATTTTCCGGTTTAATCCGAGAAAAACCGATTTGCTTGGCGATTTGTTTGAGTTCGACAACACGAATTAGTTGCTGCGCTGGTAGAGGAATCTGCCCGTAACGATCGCACCAATCGGCCCGAATCTGTTGCAACTCTTCGAGAGTATTCGCAGAAGCCACAGACCGATAAGCGCTCATCTTTTGATCCAGATCTCCAATATAATCGGCAGGAATAAACGCCGTCAAACTGAGGTCGATTTGTGCATCCTCAACCTTGGGAATTTCCTGACCCTTAATTTCGCGAATCGCCTCCTCTAACATTTCAGCATATAAATCAAAACCGATCGCCTCCATTTGACCAGACTGTTCCGTACCCAACACATCACCAGAGCCCCGAATTTCCATATCCCGGACAGCCAACTGATAGCCCGATCCCAACTGCGCGAACTCTTGAATTGCCCGCAGCCGCTGCCTTGCAGCATCCGACAGTTGGTTCTGCTTGGGATAAAACAGCCAAGCGTGAGCTTGAATCCCCGCGCGTCCCACCCGTCCCCGCAACTGGTACAACTGACCCAAACCAAACTTCTGCGCGTCCTCAATCAAGATTGTATTGACGCGCGGAATATCCAAACCCGACTCAATAATCGTAGTGCACACCAAAATATCAAACTCTGCCGCACTGAAAGTCAGCATGATCGATTCTAGTTCCGCAGCATCCATTTGACCGTGGGCGATCGCAATTCTCGCCCCCGGAACCATTGTTTGCAACGTATCCGCCAACTCATCAATCCCCTCAATCCGAGGTACAACATAAAAAACTTGACCGCCCCTGTCCAACTCTTGACGAATTGCAGTCCGCACCACCTCCAAATCGTAGGGGGCCAAATGAGTCTGAATCGGGCGGCGGCTGGGCGGCGGAGTCGCAATCAAACTCATCTCCCGAATCCCCGATAGAGACATATAAACAAACCCAAATCCCGAAATTTAATCGCTTTACTCAAAACAGACTGAGTACCGACAATCACGTCTAACTCCCCAGTTGCTAGGCGTTTGTGAATTTCCCGGCGTTCAGTTTCTGTGCGGAAGCGATTGAGCAAACCAACTTCGATCGGATAAGGCGAAAAACGCTCTGAGAGCGTGTGATAGTGCTGTTGGGTCAAAATTGTCGTCGGCGCGAGCAAAGCCACCTGCTTGCCCGCTGTAATTGCCTTAAAAATAGCTCTTAGAGCAACTTCCGTCTTGCCAAAACCGACATCGCCGCAGACCAAGCGATCCATCGGTCGATCGCCCTCCATGTCGCGTTTCACATCCAGAGTAGCCTTCAACTGATCCGGCGTTGGTTGGTACGGGAAAGAATCCTCTAACTCTTGCTGCCAAGGCATATCAGGAGGAAAAGCATAACCCTGTTGCTTAGCTCTTTTTGCGTAAAGATTCAGCAAATCTACTGCTACTTTCTTAACAGCTTTGCGAACTTTTGCTTTAGTTTTTTCCCAAGTTTGACCAGTCAACTTGTTGAGATCCGGCACTTTATCGCCGACAGTCCGAAACCGCGACAGCGCGCCCAATTGATCCGCCGCGACTCTCAGAGTACCGTCAGCGTATTGCAACACCAAATATTCGCGAGTTTCCCGATCGATCGTCAAGCGTTCCAACTTGAGAAACTTGCCCACTCCGTGCTGGCGGTGCACCACATAATCCCCCGGACTGAGCTTGTTCGGGTCAACCTTTTTAGAAGCGGCGCGGCGGCGCTTGCGGACGTAGCTAAATGTAGCGAGAGAATGCTGACCGTAGAATTCTCGATCGGTAATTAAAACAATCCGAAAAGTCGGCAGAATAAACCCTTCCAACTCTGCCAGCCCGCTGTACTTCAAAGCAACCGGAATGTGCTGCAACTGCAACTTGTCGATCGCCAAAAAATCGCGTGGATTCACCACAAACTGAGCCGGACAGTCGTGTTCCGACAGCAGAGAGACCGATCGACTCGGTTGAGCCGAAACCAGAAACACCGTAAAACCGCGATCGCGCTCTTCCCGGAGCATTTGAGACAGCTTCGCGAATTGGTGAGGCATCACCGGCACTGGCCTGCTGGACAAATTAACCGCAGGCGGTAGCTGCTCGCCCCCGGAGGAGCTTTTAATTTTTTGAGTAGTAGAATCTTCTGCTAATTCTGAAAGTTCTAGCCTGTCAAAAGCTGCGACATCTGCGATCGATTCCGCAAAAGTGCGGTGAATTTTCGGAACCTTCAGATTAGCAATTGGCAATCTTGGCGTTTCACCATCAACAACTTCTGATTCCCGATTGCAACTTTCCCATTGTTCCTGGGCATTTTCAAACCAGCGGTCGCTGTGGCCTTCACATCCTTGCGGTTCGTCAACTACAACTAAAGTATTTTCTGGCAAATAATCCAACAAACAAGCTGGTTTCTCGAAGGCTAAACCTAACAGCCTGCGGACATATTTTTCTGCTTCATTTTCTATATCAACAGAGTCTATTTGGTTTGTTTTGTCAAGATTATTTTCAGCTAAAACTGCCTTAATAATTGCGTTAAAGCTAGTAGGAGTTAAAACTAATCGATCGACCTTATCGAGCGATCGCTGGTTCGACGGATCGAACTCGCGCAGTTGATCCAAAGTATCCCCGAACCATTCCAGCCGTACCGGCAACTCCGCCGCCACCGGAAACACATCGACAATATCCCCCCGGCGACTCCACTGGCCCTCCGTTTCCACCAAAGTCACCCGATCGTACCCCATGGAGGCAAGTTGGCGGTCAAGTATCTTTGAGTCTTGAACTTCGCCTCGTTTCAGCGTCAGACAGTAGGGTTCAAAGGCACTTCTAGGCGGCAAGTGAGGCTGGAGAGCTCTTTCTGTAGCTACAATTGCGATCGGCTTTGAGGAATTGGCCGTTTTTTGTTCCCGATCCACCAAATCCGCCAGAACCTGCATTTGCCCCCAGGTCATTTCGTTCTCGTCGGAGTAAGATAGCTCGTAGGGCGAAGCTTCCGAAGTTGGGTAAAAATGTACGGTTTGCCAACCCATCGCCTCTAATTGAGCTACCCAGCGGCCGGCTTCTTCCAGAGTTGCTGTCACGGCTAATAGGTTTCGCCCCTCTTGTTGTGCGAGGGCGGAAGCTACTAAACCTTTTGGTAAGCGGGCGATACCGTTCAGTTGCAAACAGTGATGCCGTTTGAGCTTGTTGAGAAGTTCTGTGGCTAGGGGCGATCGCCCCAATGTCCGAATTATCGAAGAGAAAGTCATGGGCTGTTAGTTTTTATCCCGATGGGCGAAGGATCTTCCCCGCTGCCTAGTAAGTTCGATTGTACGACAAACATCTATCATTGTCTCGATCGGCTGTTGGCAGTTCAACTCTACTGCGGGTAGATTTCTACTAGAAGCCTTGTCTGAATATCTGGAACTTGCGATCGAAATGAGCCCGTTCCGTTAATCTAGGGACAGGTTGACAACAATTTCGATTTTTGCGATCGAGATTGGCAGCTTCCGGGTCTCTCCTGTTGCGTTACCCAAAGACGGATACAAGTTTTCGACACCCGTCGTGGATGGAGAGTCCCAAAATTTAGACCTTAGTTTCAGCCCCCAGATTTATCTGTGGAGTCAATCTAAAATCTAAAATCTAAAATCGACTAACCGGACTGCGCTTGCCGTTACCACCAATATTTTAGAAATGTCCTCAAGTATCGACCTTCTGATTGTTCTCCTGCTGATTTTCCTCAACGCCTTGTTTGTGATGTCAGAGATGGCCATCATCTCAGTACGGAAAGTGAGACTGCAACAGATGGCTAACCAGGGTTCGACGAATGCCCGTGTAGCTTTGGATCTGGCTAATGCCCCCAATCAGTTCTTGCCGACTGTTCAAATCGGAATTACGCTGCTGGCTATCCTGTCAGGCGCTTTCGGAGAAACCACAATTTCTAGAAGAGTAGAGCCTCTGTTGCGCTTGATACCGGCTTTAGCGCCCTATGCTCAGCCGATCGCCTCAGTCATCGCAGTTTTAACGATCACTTATCTGACCTTAATTATCGGCGAACTCGTGCCGAAGCGGTTGGCCCTCAACAACCCTGAGCCGATCGCCTCAAGCGTAGCAATTCCCATGCGAATGCTCTCCAAAATTGGTGCTCCTGCGGTTTATCTGTTAAGTTATTCCACTGACTTGGTGATGCGGCTGATGAGGATATCGCCCTCGACAGAACCGCAAGTTACAGAAGAAGAAATTAAAGTTTTAATAGAGCAAGGAACCGAGGCGGGAACCTTTGAAGAAGCCGAACAGGACATGGTAGAAAGAGTGTTCCGTTTAGGCGATCGGCGAGTCAGCGCTTTAATGACTCCCCGCCCCGATCTGACCTGGCTAGATTTGGACGATTCAGTTGAAGAAAACCGCCAAAAAATGCTTGGCAGCGGTCATTCCCGGTTTCCCGTTTGTCAGGGCGGACTCGACAACGTTGTCGGTTTAGTACACGTTACAGATATGCTGTCGAGAACTTTGACCGGTCAACCCCTCGATTTAAGTGCTTCTTTGCGGAGACCTTTATTTGTACCCGAAAGTACGCGCGGTTTAAAAGTCTTAGAGCTTTTCAAGCAATCTAGCAATCAACTTGCCTTGGTAGTAGATGAATACGGTGTCATTCAAGGATTAGTGACAGTCAACGACATTTTAGTCGAATTAGTTGGCGACTTTCCCTCGATTGAAGATGCCGACGAACCGCAAGCCGTGCAGCGCGAAGATGGTTCTTGGCTGTTAGACGGAATGCTGCCGGTTGAGAATTTCTTTGAACTGTTTGGAATTGAAGAAGTCTCTTTAGAAAATAGGGGAAGTTACCACACAATGGGCGGTTTTGTGATTACAAATTTGGGTAAAATTCCGGCGGCGGCAGAGCATTTTGAATGGAACGGCTTGCGCGTCGAAGTCGTCGATATGGACGGAAACCGAGTTGATAAGATCTTGGTAATGCCGATCGAATCCACGGGCGATCGACCTAAAACCCAACCAAAAACCTAAAATCCATGTAATTTTAATCCATGGACATAATACCCGTAGGGGCGGGTTCACCAACCATCATCGCCGGAAACAAACAATCTCAAAAACCCGCCCCCACCCAACGATGAATCATCACCTACATTTAGAAATTAAATATAAATATCAGGTTGATGTGAATTATTCGTGAGAGTGGGGCGGGTTTTTATATATTGTTGGTTATCGTTATATCTTGTTGGTGAACCCGCCCCTACGAGCTCGCAAATTGTACAATCAATAATAAATCAACTGGACATAATATCACTTCTTCTTTTTTCTTTCATCCTTCCGCAAAGCTTCCACAATAGAACTACCCACATAATTGCTAAAAATTACCTCTCCAGTTTTATTGTAATGACAGCAGCTATCTACATAAACAACATCTTTAGTCTTATCGAACACCTTCACCCCATTCAAAATATTAATCTTATTTTTTTGTAAATTAGGAAACTTACCCAAAAGAGCCGGATATCCAATTTCCACAGCCTTAGCATAAGGAGTATCTTTATTAAAAGCAATCCGCTTCTCGGCATCGCTAAACACCCTTTTTGTCTGATAATATTGATTCGGCTGGAGGACATGAAAATAAGGAACATTGCTAGCCGACAGCACTTTGTGCATAAAAATTGAACTTTTTGCCCAATTCCACGCCATTTGTTCAAAAGCTGCACCATCCTCTAAAACAGACTTATTTTTATTAATATACATCACACTACCCTCGTCATCTTGCTGAGTTTTGCTGCGTTCTTTTTCAAAGGCAATCACATCTCTTCGATAATTGTTGACTAAATTTTGAACGTACACAGAAGTCAAAGCATCGCACGCAGCTAAAGAGCAGTGTTGCAAACTTTCCAAACCCTCATTAATCTTAGTTTTATTTTCTTTGATTCTAATAGTTGCTTGCAAAGCCTTGGTAGAAAGGCTATTATTCGCCAAGCTAGTCAGCGGCGAAATGTGCTGAATGCTCGGCATCGCCAGATTAATCTGATTTTTATTGTTTAAATTAGAAAGTGCTACTTCATTAAAGCCATCTATATTGACTACTAGATCTAATTCTTGACCTAAGGCCAAAAAATAGTTTAAAATTAATAACTGTTGCGGCTGTTTGTAACCGCCTGTAGCAAAAGACAAAATTATAAATTCTTTGTCCTGTAAACCGGGAACCTGTTTTAGGTATTGAGGTAAAATTTTGTTTTGAATTTGAAATATAGAAAAATCTGAAGCCACGGAACCGCCAAAAATTCCGATCACAAATTGATTTTTTTTAAACTTTTTAAAAGGGTAATCGTAAGGAGAGATAAATCCGTAGTTGTTCACCTTAAAACCAGGTCGAAAATCAGCGCTGGGTTTTTGAATAAACCCAAAGAAAGGATGAAACCTTTCGACAATAGACTGATTCAGACGCACTCCTTCTAAATTAATTCCTAAAGCCGACTTATCTTGCGCCTTTTCTCTCGTATAGAAAAATTGCTTGTGCTTGACAAAATACCATCCCAAGGAACCGAGTTCTAGGAAAACAAGTAAAAGCGCCAAGTTAATCAAAGTAATTTTGAGGATTTCTTGGCCTTTGTTAATTAACTTCAAATCTTTCATAAATATTTATTTAGACTTTCTTACTACTTTAATGATGGAACTGGAAATATAGTTTGCCAATACTTCCTCTCCCACTGAATTATAGTGACAGCAAGCATCTTTGTAAACAGTATCTTTTGTATTGTCCAAAATATTTACGGCACTAAACACATTAACCTGAGCCTTCTGCAAATCATCGACTTTGGACAACAGCACCGGATAACCTTTGTTTACTCCTGCGATGTACGGGCTGTCTTTGCTGATGGCAATTTCCTTTTCCTTGGCGGTAAACACTCGTTTAGTTGGATAATACTGGTTGGGCTGGATAAAGTGAAAATATTTAATGTTTCTACTCGATAAAATTTGATTCATGCCGATCGACGATTCGTACCAAATCGAGGCCATTTTCTCAAAAGCAGCAGCCTCTTGCAATACAGACTCAGCTTTGGGAATGTAGACTATACCGCTATTTACGCTGTCTGAGTTGGTTTGTTTGACTTGCGCGTCGTACTTGACAACGGCTTGCTGGTAATTGTTGACTAATTGTTTCACTCTCAGCGAGGTAACGGCGTGACACAAGGCAAGTTGACAATTTTGCAATTTGTCAATACCTGCTTTCAATTGTTTTTTGTTTTCGTTAATTTCGACGATGGAACTCATCACTTCCGGCGACACATTGCTTGCTAAACTTGTCAGCGGCTGTAGGTGCTGGACGCTGGGCATTCCTATTTCTAGTTGGGCTTTGTTGTTTAAATTTGACAGTGCTACTTCGTTAAAACCGTCAATATTGATGACTAAATCTAACTCTTGACCCAAAGCCAGAAAATAATTTAAAATCAATAATTGCTGGGGCTGTTTGTAGCCGCCGTTGCCAAAATTTAAAATGCGAATTTCGCGATCGGCAAATTCTGGATAACTCTGCAATTTTTTAGACAATCTTTGATTTATATACTCATCTACTGCAAAGTTGTTGGCGACTGAACCGCCAAAAACTCCGATAATAAATTGTTTTTTATTGGTTTTAATAAAGGGATATTCGTACAGGGAAAAAAACCCGTGTCTGTTGACTTTTAACTTTAATCTTTCATTGGTAAAAGCACCTTGTTTGAGAACGTAGCCAAAAAACGGGTGGAGTCTTTCTACGATAGATTCATCTAGTCTAATGCCGATACGTTCAATATCTTCGACTACTTTTTCTTTGGCTTTGGTTCTGGTATAAAAAAACTGCTTTTGGTTGATAAAGTAAAAAGCTAGGGACAAAGCTTCCAGACAAATAAAGGCGATCGCCAAATTGACGGCGATTAAAGTTAATATATTTTTGCCTTTTTGGAGTGGCGTTGAATCTTTCATGAAATTTGACTGATTGCGGTTATTTTTTTGGTACTTGAGACTGTTGCAAATTTTCGCACAGATTTCTGTTGATCAGGATGCTGGCCAGTCGGTGTCCGAGTTCGTTCCAGTGACCCCCACAGGGTATAGAATTATCAAAACCGTGGGCGCAGACTTGATATTTTTCTGTATAGCCTTTGAACTGTTCGGCTAAATTCAGTACCCGAAAACCCTCGCGCTCGCCCAATTTTTCCAGCCGCCTGTCGGGATAATATAAATCCTGAATGTTGTGCTTTGTCATCAAATCTTTTCGGACTTTGACATCCCCGAGAACTTGCATCGGATCGCCAATTGTCACAACCAAGAAATCAGCTTTTTTCTGCACGACTTCATTCCGCATTGTCACGATTAAACCCTCTGTCACCCTCCAGGCATCTTTCCAAACTGCATCCTGAGGTGGATTGAAGTTTTGGCTGCTCAAAGCGGTAAAATCTCCAGATAACTGCCGCTTTTTCCTATCTAAATCTACCTTTTTAATCACCTGCAAGATGCGGGAATTGTTGACCAAAAAACTGGGCATTCTATCTACAAAAGAAACTGCTCTTTCGTTGCGAGCGATCGGCGGCAGATTGCGAAAAGACATATCTGGTACTAACTTGCCGCTAGCATCGTAAACAAAAAATGGTCGATAATGGTCGTATTCCAGTTGCGGGGAATTGTTAATTACATCATTGCCAATAAAAAATGCCAGGACTACAATATCAGGACTGTAATCCCATACTTTTTTCCGCAGCATCATCAATTCTTGAGCGGTACCGTAACCCTGAACGCCGAAATTGATGACCTCAACTTTTTTGCGTCCCTTAACGGCGCCGCAGTTACCTAGCTTTCGTTCTAATTTTGACCAGAAAGTTTGTTCGACTGGTACCTGAATTGCTTCGGTGAAAGAGTCGCCTAAAACTGCGACGCGCAAGGTATTGGGAGGTTTGGTTTTGGTGTGTTCGCGATCGCGCAAACCGTCACTATTCACCTGTACAAAACTTACACCTTCCCCATTCCACTCGCCGGACACACCGGGTTTGAGCTTCCAACCCAAATCGCGATCGGAAGTGTGGAAACGAGTTGGCGCGGAGTCTACAACATCTCCTATTTTTGGGTAGCCCTCAACTCTAGCAACTCGCAATCCAATTTCACCGATTACCACCCCCATTAATAAACCGCCGAGTGTCAAACCTAAATTGACACCCAAATTCTTCAACTTGCTCATTCTTTCAAAACAGGGTATAAATAAACGGAGCAATTACAGAACCCTGACTCAATACAATCAAAGCTCCTAAAAAGACTAAAGTCACAATTAATGGTAGCAACCAATATTTTTGGCGTTCCTTCATAAACGCCCACAAATCTTTGAGAAAGTCTAATGTTGATTCAAACACTTAGAAAGGACGCTCCATGCTAACTTTTGTTCTTGCTTTACTCGGGACGCGGTAAGTATCCATTTTGGGATTTAGTTTGCGCCGCATTGCATCTTCGCCAAATATGCCTTTGATAACTCCCATCGGCCAAATTATCAGGTAAAAAACTATCCCCAGCACGATCGGCGTTTCGATTTTGTTGAGGGTAAGTCCAAACCACATCCACCCGTGGTAAATGGGATTGAGCGATTTCGGCGCAGCCAATGCTAACACAATTAGCACTGCGCCGATCGCCCAGGGCCACCAAGGTATAGAATCGCGCCGCAGCAAAGGTACTGCTAAACCGAACAGCACTGCAATTAAGCCGCCAATTAGCAGGCCGAAATCGCGCAGGCCTTTTTTATCGAGTTTTTTTATTTCGTCGCTCATTAGAAATTGGGAATGGGGCATTGGGCATTGGGCATTGGGCATTGGGCATTAGGTATTAGGTATTAGTCATTTATCAGTCATTAACACCAACAAATCACAAATAACCAATAACAAATAACCAATAACTAATAACTAATCTAGTTCAAATTCATTTTTCCAAGCTTCGTCTTGTTTCCAAGGTATTTGTTCCGATTTAGGAATTAAGAAATTCTCTAAAACCAGATAATCCATTTCGGTTCGCATGAAACAGCGGTAAGCATCCTCAGGAGTGCAAACAATTGGTTCGCCTCGGACGTTGAATGAAGTATTTACTAAAATCGAACATCCCGATCGCTCTTCAAAATGACTGATTAAGTCATAGTACCGAGGATTGGTTTCTTTGTGAACGGTTTGGATGCGAGCCGAGTAATCGACGTGGGTAACAGACGGAATTTCCGATCGCGGAATGTTAAGCTTTTCAATGCCAAACAATTCTTGTTGTTCCGCTGTCATGGGAATGCGGAGACTGGCTTTGACTGGAGCAACCAATAGCATATAAGGGCTAGAATGGTCAATCTCGAAATAATCCGCAACTCGTTCGGCTAAGATTGAGGGTGCAAAAGGTCGAAATGATTCCCGATATTTAATTTTCAGGTTCATCACGGATTGCATTTTAGCATTGCGGGGATCGCCAATAATCGATCGCCCGCCCAGAGCCCGCGGCCCAAATTCCATCCGCCCTTGGAACCATCCGACGACGTTTCCCTGTTCCAAAATTTCCGCCAACTGTGGCATCAATTCGGCATCGTCCAATCGATGATAGCTAGCTTTGACAGCATCCAAATATTCCTGAATTTCTGTGTCAGTATATCTTGGCCCCAAATAGGAACCGCGCATTTTGTCGTGACAAGTTAAATGAGCCACAGACTTCGCCACAGTCGCCACAGCTTGGTTTGTAGTAAGGACTTCAGTCCTTTCCTCCTCCTTCGTAGTAAGGACTTCAGTCCTCTCCTCCTTAATCTTATTTACTGCGAGTAGCTCATCAGCAACAGTACGAGTTTGTTCGCAATACTGATACCAAATCGCCAAAGCTGCGCCCAAAGCACCGCCAGCATCTCCTGCGGCAGGTTGAATCCAAATATCTTTGAAAATACCTTCCCGCAAGAGTCGGCCGTTAGCAACGCAGTTAAGAGCAACACCGCCGGCAAGACAAAGATAATCTACATCCAATTCTTTTTTAACTGTTCTGCACAGCCGCAAAACAACTTCTTCTGTAACAACTTGAATGGATGCTGCAATGTCCATTTCCCGCTGAGTTAATTTTCCTTCTGCTGTGCGTGGCGGCCCTTCAAACAGTTCGTCAAATTTTTGATTTGTCATGGTTAAGCCAACAGTGTAGTTGAAATAATCCATGTCTAAACGGAAAGTTCCGTCATCTTTGAGGTCGATTAAATGGGTGAGAATTTTGTCTACATACTTGGGTTCGCCGTAGGGCGCTAAACCCATGAGTTTGTATTCACCAGAGTTGACTTTGAAGCCTGTGTAATAGGTGAAAGCTGAATAAAGCAAGCCCAAGGAGTGGGGAAAATCGATTTCCCACTGAGGTGTGAGTTGGTTTCCGTCTCCTAGCCAGACTGAGGTTGTTGCCCATTCGCCTACGCCGTCGAGGCACAAAACGGCGGCTTTTTGGAAGGGGCTGGGGAAAAATGCTGAGGCTGCGTGGGATTGGTGGTGTTCAGTAAATAGCAGAGATGGCAGTTTATTGCTTTTGCAGTTTGCCATTTCTGCGAGCTCTCTTTTGAGCATGGTTTTGAGGTAAAGCTTTTCTTTCAGCCAGATGGGCATGGCGGTGAGGAAAGAGCGAAAACCTTTGGGTGCGTAGGCTAGGTAAGTTTCTAGCAGGCGCTCAAATTTGACTAATGGTTTGTCGTAAAAGACTATGCGATCGAGTTCCCGCAATTCTATGTTCGCTTCTTTTAGGCAATAGGCGATCGCATTCTTGGGAAATCTGGCGTCGTGCTTTTTGCGGGAAAATCTTTCTTCCTGCGCTGCGGCGATAATTTCTCCATCGCGAATTAAGGCGGCGGCGCTGTCGTGGTAGTACGCCGAGATTCCAAGTATGTTCATCGCTCTCCTCACAAATCGCTATGCGCTCGTATCAGATGTATTTAGAATAGCTAACGATTATAGCTTTAGTGGTGCAGATTTGGAGTTGAGTTTTGCGATCGCCTCTAATTTTAGCTGAATTGATGCTGGTGGGCGGCTGAGGTCGATCGGCTCTTTGACAGCATCCAGCTAGCGCCGGCGAATCCTGCGCGCCCAAGCTCTGAAGTAAGTGCCCACCGGAAATTGATAAAATTCAGCTACCAACCACAGCACTATGCCTAAATGGGACAAAAAAGCTAAACCCGTCCAAGCTGCGGGGAACCACGACAAACGGCTGCCGGGAACCGGAGGAAAATAGTAAGCTGAAAGTCCGAGCAAGGTGGTGGGAAGGAAGACTAGACCGATCGCGGCGGCAAAATAAGACCATCCGAATTCTGTGCCTTCGAGGTGCGCTCCTATCCATTTTTTGCCGTCCCAGTGCCATGTTACGGGCGGTTGGCGATCGGCCATTTTCAGCGATTGTCTTTCTTCGCTAGCGGTAAAAATGTGCTGGCAGAAGTTGCAACCGAGGGCTTCCATCATCGGCATGGTGGAAATTTGACCGGTGCGACAGACAGGGCAGGGATATGTATCTTGATGGTTGAAAGGTCGGGTTGATGGTTTGAGAGTCTGCATGGATCGGGTTGCTTGTCAAGATATTGAGCGATCTTAACAGAGTACAGATGAATAGGTGCGATCGTAAGGTATGTAGTTGCGCTTCAGCGCTCTTTCGTAGATTTTGCAAAAGAGTGCTAATCGGACTTAACTCCAAAATTAAGGTACGTAGTTGCGCTTGAGCGCTCTTTTGTAGATTTTGCAAAAGAGCGCTAATCGGACTTCAGTCCAAATCTTAAGGTACGTAGTTGCGCTTGAGCGCTCTTTCGGAGATTGTGGAAAAGAGCGCTTAA
>NZ_JAEQCB010000207.1:0-8197 GCF_020738785.1 Microcoleus sp. PH2017_05_CCC_O_A
AAATTGATGACGGGGAGGCGATTTGTGCTTGTATTTCCGGCATACCTTCGGGGAAAAAGCAAGTTACAATTAATCTGTATGTCGATCCGACTTGGTAATCGATATATTTTTTAATTGCATCTTTTTATGAGCGATCGACAATTTAAGCCCTGTCCCATCTGTTCCATCCCATCGCCATATTGGGATCGATATCCCCGTCTAGTATGTTCGACTTGCTGTAGCAAAGCCTGTGACAGTCAAGGGCGCAAGGTACAATTTTTTAACGACTTCAATGGCGGTTTTGAGGCGATTGTAGCGGATACTAAAGAAGAGTATCCCAGCCACCTTTGCTATATTGAAGGGGTCAAGTGTTGGGCCGAGGAAGGGAAATTTGGCGGTATTGCGATCGAGGTTTGTGACTAATACACTTTATTTCTTTTGCCATTCTTGCTGTTTTTTTCGAGCAGATTGCAGCCATTTTTGAGATTCTGGATAAACAGTTGTCCCAGGTTTGACAGATTCTAATTGATTGATAATCTGTTGCAATTGTCCGAGGGAGTTACTGGGATTTTGACTGGGAGAATTTACATTATTTTGCAAGTTGGCAAACAAGCTTTCTGGGAAATTCCTAAATTTTTCTGGTATTGGGCGAGTTTGGTTTGAGCGTCGAGATAGCCCGGATTATCCACAGGAACCATTTTCAGTCGGTTAATTCCTTCTTCCCACAATCCTGCTATTTGTTCCCACTGGGCGGCTGGATGCGGCGGTTTTTGCGAGGCGACGGCGGCGGAAAGAGCAAATTCTTTGGCTGCTTCAATTAAGTTGTCGGCGTGTACCGAACCTGTGGCGATTCCTCCCATTGCTTGAAAATCTCTTTCTGCTGCTTGGAGTTTTTTCTTAGCAGTTTCTCCGGCGAGGGTTTCGGCGGGGATTTGGTTGAGTTTGTCGATCGCACTTTGCCAATTTCCAGTCGCTTTTTGCCTGTCGGCGGCAGTTTTCGCTTGCTGGTACTCCTGTTTTGCGGCGTCGAGAGTTTGTTCGACTTTATTTAACTCAGTAAAAGCATTTTTTTGCTGAAAAATTTGAGCATCCATCCGCCCGATATTTTTGCGGGCTGCTTGAAATTCATCCACTGTAAAGCGCCAACGGCAGCGGGAAAAAGAGCAATAAGTTTTTGGATAGTAGCCGAGGAACCACACCGGCAAAGCATCGAGGTGTTTTTGAGCTTGTTTTACTTTCGTGTCGCCATATTCAAAATCTGCCGCAGCCGTAGCTTTGTTAACAAGTTGATCGGATTGTTCCACGAGGGCGATCGCCTGTCGGTAATTGTAATCCATACTGCTAAAACTCGGCATTAATAATATGGGAAACGTGTTTGCTACGGAGTGGCGAATTATGGGAATTGGTAAATTAACCAGCCAAATTATCCCCGCCCCAGCGCCCAAAAAACCGCCTATCCAGATAATTTTACTAAACAAGCCGGGCGGCTGGTTGGCTTTGACAGCAGCTTTGAGAGCTTCTTCACTGAATGTGGGAAATTCGTCTTTGAAAGTATCGCGGATTTCTTCTCTGGATGCGAAAGTGCCGTTTTGCGATCGCAATTTCTCCAGCCGCTTCATCACCATCTTGCGGTAAACCCCACCCGCTAGAGCATCATCAGCCGCGCACTTGTCAACTTGGGCCCGTAAAATGTCAAAAGCTCGATCGGTAAGACGCCCCATAAAACTCACCTATTCCCTATTTAATTATTCTACAGGCTGCTAGACGAGATAATTGTTAAAATATATAAAGCCCCAATCAAATAATCTAAATTAAGTTCATGCCAACTGCTTTAATCACCGGTGCTTCAGGCGGAATAGGCGCAGCCTTTGCCATCGAATTAGCCCAACGCCAGCACAATCTAATCTTGGTAGCTCGTTCCGAAGCCAAATTGCAGCAGCTAGCTGCTAAACTGCAACAGGAATTCAATATTTTGGTCGAAATTATCGTTCAAGATTTGACTGCGCCAGGAGCCACCACTGCTGTATTTGATGCGGTTGCCCAAAAAGGTTGGACGGTTGATTTGTTGGTGAACAATGCGGGTTTTGGGGATTATGGTGCTTTTGCCGATCGCCCTTTAGCAAAACAAGTAGGAATTCTGCAACTGAATATTGTAGCATTAGTTGAACTATCGCACTTATTTTTATCGGGAATGCGGGATAGAAAATCGGGAAGTATCATCAATGTTGCTTCTATTGCAGCCTTTCAACCGATGCCGTATTTATCAATTTATGCAGCAACTAAAGCTTTTGTCTTGAGTTTCAGCGAGGCACTTTGGGCGGAAAACAAAGATTTAGGAATTCGGGTTTTAGCACTTTGTGCGGGCCCCACAGAATCCGATTTTTTTAAAGCAGCAGAATTTCCGGCATCCCTAGCATCTAGCAGCGGGCAAAAACTCGTCCCCGCCGATGAAGTAGTGCGAGATGCACTCAAAGCTTTAGAGAAAAATCAGTCTAACGTCGTGACGGGCGGATTCCCCAATCCACTCATCGTAAATATGCCCCGATTTATGCCGCGAGAACTTTTGGTAAACTCGATAGCCAAGCTATTTCAGCGTAAGCCAGGATAACTGAAGGTGGCCAGAAACCGGGTTTTTCTCGAAATAATTCGTTGTCACCTTAAATATCGTAAAAAACCCGGTTTCTTTTAACTCAACGATGTGGGCAGAAACCGGGTTTTTCTCGAAATAATTCGTTGTCACCTTAACTATCGTAAAAAACCCGGTTTCTTTTAACTCAACGATGTGGGCAGAAACCGGGTTTTTCTCGAAATAATTCGTTGTCACCTTAAATATCGTAAAAAACCCGGTTTCTTTTAACTCAACGATGTGGTCAAAATTACAGATATCGAGTTAACTGCACTCGATAGCGTTCTTTTTTAGTAATCATAACTTCCCCAATTTCTAATCTTCCCTTACCAGTAACAGCGATTAAATCTCCCGACTTAACGTTATAACTAGCTTGGGTGATGTCTTTCCAATTAACTCGCACGTCCCCTCTGTCAATAAAATCAACCATTTTGCTGCGAGACATCGCGAATCCAGCAGAAGCCACAGCATCCAATCTCATTGATGCTTCAACGGTTGTCATCTCTTTCTTTTTCGGTTCTCTAATTTTTAGTTCGCTCAACTCAATGCGCCGAGTTTTTACCGGAACCGATCGCACTTGCTGCAAACTCATCTCCAAATACTCTACCATCTCCGGCATGACAATCGCCTGCGCGCCCCGTTCCCCCAAGACAATCACATCCCCGGTTTTTTCGCGGACAATCCCCGTACCCAGCATTGCGCCTAAGAAGTCGCGGTGACTGGCGGTGTCAAACAGGAAATTGCCGGCTATCTCCACCGCAGCAATGCTAACACTCCCAGAGTCGATCGGGATTTCCGATCGGGCGATCGCAATTCTCTGCCTTTCACCCTGGGGATAGCCACCCCAAGCCACTAATTCCACATCAGTTAAGCGCTTAAATACCGTCAGAGTGTCCGCCAACTCCGGCGGCGACAGAAAATCAGTCAGAGTAACTTCCCAAGTTTTAATTGCTTGTTCAGCTTGGTCTAATGCCCGCGCCACACATTCGCGGTTTTCGATGCCTTTTAACAGTTCTTCTTTTTGTAACATCAGTCAATTTTAGATTCTAATTTGAAATTGCCAAACGTTGGTGTAGCAACTAAAAAGTCTACTTCTTTAGCAGTCCCACTACTTTAATTATAGTCTAAGATTGTCAAATAATACCAATTATTAAAAATTGTTGCTACGTTTGATAACCGTAGCAACAATTATCTGTTATTGCTTTAACTCCCCGCCGGAAACGGCAGTGTCGTTTCCCTACAGGTGAGATTTTCTCATTAACGGATTACGGGTGTTGAAAAACTCGGTTGATGCGTCCAGGAATGTCAGCGATTAGGAATGAACCATTAAATATTGACCGTTGCCGTTATATTCACCATCGCAACTGGCGAAATTAGCAACAAACCAAATCAAGTAAAACCGCCAGATTCTGCGGAATTTGGCATAGTCGATGCCGTAGTCTAAATCTTTGACTATCGCCTGAGAGTCATCAAAGTTTTTCAGCCAGTTAGCAAAGGTTGTAGAGTAATTGTAACCGTTGAGATACCATTGTTTGATGGTTTTGAGGTCTTTGTTGTGGCTGGGAACGGCATCGTATTTCCAGTAACGACCGTGGGGGAAAATGTATTTGTGGGTGAAAACACTGGAGATGTTGTTAGGGGTGCGAACGGTGATGATGTGAATGAAAGCGCGGCCGTTATCTTTGAGGAAAGAGGAGAGCTTTTGAAAAGCTTTGGTTAAATTACCGACATGACAAAAAACTCCGATCGAGAGAATTTTGTCAAATTTGGTATCGAATTGGGCGTCGTTCAAATCGCCTTCAAATAAGGTAAATCGACCTGAACTGAGGTAGCTGTCGGGATCTTGCATCCTGTGACGCATATATTCGCATTGATGGTGGCTGAGATTAATGCCAGTAAACTGGACATTGGGGAATTTGGAAAGAATGTAATTGGGAACGCAGCCCCAACCGCAGCCAAAGTCTAAAATGCGATCGCCATCCTGAATCTCTAGTTTCTCAATTACATCATCAATCATCTGAATTTGAGATTGTTCGAGGTTGGCTGCTCCTTTTTCCCACAATCCCATGCTGTATTTGGGATAAATCAGTTTGCTCTCGCCTAACATGGGATTCAGCATGGCTTGAGGTAAGTCGTACTGAAGTTTCATTAAATCTCGCGGGCCTTCCGCGGTGTGTTCTGTTTCTTTGAGTACCCATTCGTAGGGTGCGAGCAGAGAGGGAAAATACTTAAAAAAGACGGGCATACAGGTATCAAAAAGACCTCGCAATACAGAATCCGGTACTTCTAAGCCGTTGATATAAGACTCTGCTACTGCCATTTGCACCGCGTTAACCGCACTGACTGCGACGCAGGTTGCTCGATAGGCGATCGGACTTTTGAGATGGATATTTCCCACCAGCGGGATGTGCTGTTCGATGTTTTGTAGGGCTGTTGATGAACTCATGGTTATACGGGTTTTAAAGATGCTGCTATTCTATCTCAAGCAAATTGGCTGCTCCTTAGGGAACAAAAAAGCTCAAACTCTTATCAAGTAAGGTTTGGAAGAAAAAAGCCTGCAAAACTCTCAAAATATCTGGCGGTTCCAGGGAATTTAATAACGGATTTAAAGGGTTTTGAGCTATCATAAATTTATTAAGAATTATGTCAGTTAATTTGAGCTTTGAGCTTTGAGCTTTGAGCTTGATTCCAAAGGCTTTACTTGGCATATAATTGAGGTGTTTTCATTGTGCGATCGCGATTTTAATGCTGAGTGAGTTTGGCGGTTGAGGTGACGGCACGAGAAGCTAATGTCGATCGCGACTTATACTGAATCAATCAGGGAATGCAGAAAAGATGTCGAAAAACCGGGTTTGCATACAGAGTCACTGCAATAACAGATGTCCGCTCATGCCTCGCTACTTAGTTAGAAACGCCACATATGCCACAGATTCACTATCTGCCGGACGATCGCGCGATCGAGATAGACGACGACGATATAATTCTGGAAGCTTCCCTGCGTGCCGGCATTCCCCACACCCACGCCTGTGGTGGTAGTGCGCGGTGTTCGACTTGTCGTGTCTTGATAGTCGAAGGTTTGGAATTTTGCTCGCCCCGCAATTCAGCGGAAGATGAGCTCGCGAACAAACTGCGCCTAGAGCCGGAAATTAGGCTGGCTTGTCAGACACAGGTGGCGGGCGGGAAGGTGATTTTGCGGAGATTGGCGATCGATTCTGAAGACTTAGAAACATTTAACGACGAAATCGCCGGAAACTTGATTTCTGCACCTGTGGGTCAAGAAAAGAAAATTGCAATTTTGTTTGCCGATATTCGAGGGTTTACCGCCTTTGCAGAATCGCTATTACCCTACGATGTAATTTATATTTTAAATCGGTATTTCCAAAAAATGGGTTATGTAATCAACCGCAACGGCGGGATGATCAATAATTATATGGGCGACGGTTTTATGGCGCTGTTTGGGTTGGAAAATTCAGAGAAGGCGGCCGAACAAGCGGTGAGGGCTGGGGTGGAAATGCTGGAGGAATTGGACAAACTCAATCCGTATTTTGAGACTTTATACAGTCACAGGTTGCGGATTGGGATTGGGATTCACTGCGGTTTGGCGGTTGTGGGGAATCTGGGGGCCAAGAAAAATCAGACAGTAACGGCGATCGGGGATGCGGTAAATTTTGCCAGCCGGATTGAAGCTGCGAACAAGCAAGTGGGAACAAGTTTGCTGATTTCCGAGGAAACTTATGAGGAAATCAAGGATTTGGCGATCGTCAACCAGTGCGTATCAGTTAAAATCCCCGGAAAGAGCGGCGAATATCCGCTTTACGAAGTTGTCGGAATGCCACCGCTCCCGGTGGAAATCGAGGAGATTTTCGAGGTTGAGAAAAGTTCTTTTTTGCAGGGGTTTTTCAAGAATTTAATGGGTTTATTGGCTGCGCTGCGGAATTGGATTCGGAAAATATTTGGATCGTGAAACTTAGATTAATCTGAGCATATAATTATTGTGATACTAAAGCATTCAACGGTATGGCAACATTATTCGTAGGGTGCGAATACATCGACAATCCTTAAAGAAAAATCTGGTACATCTGTGTTTATCAAATATGTGTGTAGGGGCGAAGCATGACGGGAGCATCCCGGTTTTGCAAAAGCCTCAAATAGCCAAGAGGTCGTTGAGGTATAGCCTTTCTCAGAAAGATGAGGTACAATAACAGCAGTGTGTAAACCAGTTAAAAATATTTGATGATGTAACTTGACCCAACGCCAACTCTATGGCTTTGCCTAATTCTTGATAATTAGGTGTCTCGATCGAACGGAGAATATTTTTAAGCTTTGACCACAGATTTTCAATTGGTGAAAAATCTGGTGAATAAGGAGATAACAATATTAATTTTGCCCCTTTTTTTTCGATAGCTTTTTTCACTTCGTCTCCCAAGTGAATGGGACAATTATCCATGACTACACAAGCCCCTTTCCATAGTTTTGGCACAAGTTTTCTGATAATAAAAGCTTCAAATGTAATTGCATCAGTTCCGCCTATTAGATTAACCGATGTCAAAATTTCAGACACTGACATTGCTCCAATTATTGAGACATTTTGACCACGTTTAGTTGGCTTTGGCCCCTTGGCTCTCTGACCTTTCAAAGCTCTAGCATATAATCTAACCATTGCCAAATTAACTCCAGATTCATCAATGAATATTAAGTCTTTCAAACTAATCTTTTTAATTTTTTCCCAGAACTCACATCGCAGTATTTGGACTCGCTCTGTGCCTTTGCCTGAAGGGAATAGAGTCTTTTTTTTGACGGTAATATCTAAGAGTTTTATCATTCTTGCTATTGTCGATATACTAACAGAAAATCCAATTTTTCCATAAAGTAAATAACGAAGTTCTTCAAGAGTGGCATCATTATTTTCTTCAATCAATTTCCCCAATATGAGTAGTTGCTCTGCATTCAGTTTGCCTTTGACTCCACATCGGTCAGTTCGGGGAGTAATATTTTTTGTTTCACGATATTGTTTAAGCAATTTTTGTACAAAGCTGAGGGCAGAGCGAAAAATGCTTAGCTATTGCTTTTTGTGAAATCGGTTCAGTATGATAAGTATCAAGAATTTTTTGCCGAAAATCAATCGAATACGTTTTCATTTTTCACAATGTATGAAGAGGAGTACAAGTAAACGTGTTGTGAGTCAACTTCTTCGTGCTGTCAGAACAATGCTATTATGTGTTATATCGCTTCCGCTGGGCTTTACTGAACCATATAATTATAGTTCATTCGATCGCGTCTTATCTGTTTGATCCTCATGAGTAAGTGTCAGTAACATCATACCTCATCTTTCTGAGAAAGGCTATAAGCACAACGAAGTTTTAGCATCTTGTTATGACATTTTTTTTCAACCATTGAGCTCCAGAATTTTTCAACCTTCTATCTATTTGTTTGACAGCCGATTCCACCGCTCCCGAGCCTATGGAACAAATCTTATCTGATGATAATTGCTCATAGTTAACAATTCGAGAGCGATGCTTTTCTAGATAGGGCTTGCTGAAAAAGTGAGAAAACAGCATTTAGAAAGATGAGTGAATTCGAGTTCTACTCGGC
>NZ_JAEQCB010000208.1:0-7726 GCF_020738785.1 Microcoleus sp. PH2017_05_CCC_O_A
ATTCCTGTAGTTTTAGGACTGTGGACTAAAATTACTAACGTAGATGTCTAACATTGACTACTTTTGGGTAGCTTTGTCCATGTTTTTACGAGCGGTTTCTTAGACTTTGCGTAATTCCCAGAAACAAAGAAAGAATAATCTTTTAGTCTGCTTCACTTCGTTTCAGTGCGGCTAAAACTGCTTGCTGGCTAACTGTTTGGTAGATTTTGCTCAAATGCTGTTTGATGCCGTCTGATGCGGGGGAGGATTTGGTAGTTGTCAGTTTGGCGTCGGTTGCCAGGGGAATGGGGCCTAAAATATCTAATACGGTTTCGCTGCTGGGCGGCGGTACAATCACGACTAAAGATGATTCTAGCTGTTGGTTGTATTCCCAAAAGCGATCGACCTTCGGCACTTTAGCATTCGCGGCGGGGGAATTGTCATAGGTGTTTAGCTGGGAATTTTCCTCTGCTTGGGTACCCCGTCTCTGGCGGAGTGCGGTTAAAATTTGCTCTTTGGTTCTACCGCGCAGTTGAAACAGTACGAAGGGGTCTTCGCCGAAGCGATCGCCCAATAAGTAGTATACTGCACTGATGTGTTTGCAAGGATTTTTCGGGTCAGGACAGCTACAGCGCGATCGAATATCTGACAAACTTAACGGAAATAGGGTTTTTCCGGCCGCCGCAAATACATCTTCAATATTGTGAGGCATTTCTCCAGCTAATAGTTTAGCTGAAAAAACCGCTCTTTGCGACATATTTTCAATCACGTAATCCCAATCTTCATCGGTTAAAGTATCGAGTCCTAAAGAAACTTGATAGGGTTTAGGATCAGTTCCTTGAACTATGGCAATTACTTCTTGGTTGGGAAATTTAATGCTGAGAACTTTGCCTTCCCGCGCATATTGCCATCCGCGTTCTAATCGCTTTTTGAAGCGGTAGGTATTGATTAAATCGAGCCATTGTTGTGTCCACCATTCTCTGTCAATCATAAGCGGAAGGAAGAAGGAAGAAGGAAGAAGGAAGAAGGAAGGAGGAAGAAGGAAGAAGGAAGAAGAAGGTTTGTAGTGAGGACTTTAGTCCGCAAAAATAAGGAAAAAAAGAAATAAGAAGGTTTGTAGTCAGGACTTTAGTCCGCATTCAAAAAGGAAGAAGGAAGAAGAAAGAAGAAGGTTTGTAGTGAGGACTTTAGTCCGCATTTAAGAAGGACTGAAGTCCTCACTACGAACCCTAAAAATTATTCTTCTTCTGTTTCTATAATAGCATTGCGATCGAGAATTAGTAAATTGCGAAGTTGGTCAGTATCGAGTTCAGTCAGCCAGTTTTCGCCCGCGCTGACTACTTGTTCGGCGAGAGCTTTTTTACTTTCGATCATATCGTGAATTTTCTCCTCTAAAGTACCAGTACAGACAAATTTGTGAACTTGCACATTTCTCGTTTGACCGATCCGAAATACGCGGTCAGTTGCCTGATTTTCTACTGCGGGATTCCACCATCTATCGTAGTGGAAAACGTGGGTTGCTCTGGTTAAATTTAAGCCAGTACCGCCCGCTTTTAAGGATAATATCATAATCGGCGGGCCTTGCGGATCGTGCTGGAAGCGATCGATCATTTCTTCCCGCTGCTGCTGCTTAATGCCGCCGTACAAAAACAAAACCTCTCGCCCTAAATGCTTTTCCAGATGCGGTTTCAGGAGTTTTCCCCATTCAGCAAATTGAGTAAAAATCAAAGCCCGATCGCCCTGGGCGACAACCTCTTCCAACATTTCCACCAACCGCTGCAATTTTCCCGATTCTTGGCTGTTAATGCTCAATTCCTTCGGCTTACCTTCTGCTTTCACAAGGGCAGGGTGGTTGCAAAGTTGCTTCAGTTTTACCAGCAAAGCCAGAATCATGCCTCGGCGCTGAATGCCTTCGGCTGATTCTAAATTAGCGATCGACTCTTCAACTACTTTCTGATATAATGCCGCCTGTCCTGACGCCAGACTGCAAAATACAGTCATCTCCTGTTTTTCCGGCAAATCTTGGATGATTTCTTTGTCAGTTTTCAGGCGGCGGAGGATGAAAGGCCGCACGAGCGATCGCAAAGTATGCAATGATTCTCTATCTCCATATTTCTCGATCGGAATTGCAAACCGGCGCTGAAAGAAATTGCGCGGTCCCAAATAGCCGGGATTGAGAAACTCTAAAATTGACCACAATTCTTGCAATCTATTTTCCACCGGAGTTCCCGTCAGCGCAATTCTAAAAGATGCCTCTATTTGCCGCACCGCCTGCGACTGCTTCGCCTCGGAATTCTTAATGTTTTGCGCTTCATCTAAAACCAATCCCTGCCATTTAGTGCTTTGAATTTCCTTAGCATCGCGAAACACCAGAGAATAACTGGTAACTATTAAATCTTTTCCCTTAATTGCGGCCGCAAATGCTTTACCTTTAGCGCGTTGATCTCCATAATGGAGTAACACTTTCAACGTCGGGCCAAACTTCTTGACTTCGCGTTCCCAATTCCCTAACACTGATGTCGGACAAACCAGTAAAGTCGGGGCTTTTAGGGCATCCTGTTCTTGCAAATGCAGGAGAAAAGCAATTAGCTGAATCGTTTTGCCGCAACCCATATCGTCCGCGAGACAAGCACCTAAACCCCAGCGTTCTAAAAATGCTAACCAGCCCGCCCCTAGCGCTTGATAAGGCCGCAATTGTCCTCGAAAAGTGGCTGGAGTTGCGATCGCACTTACGGCCTGATTATCGCTCAAAGTATTCAACAATTCCTGAAGTTGACCAGTTGCTTCAAAATTCACCACCGGCAACTTTTCAATCATCTGGGAATCGCCCGAAGCCAACCGCAAAGCATCTTCCAAGGAAAGAGTCATTTGCTCTTTGCGACTAGCAAAGAAACTTTGAGCCGCCCTGACATCGGTTGCGCGCAACTCCACCCACTCGCCGTTAATTTCCACCAAAGGCGAATTCAACGCGATCAAGTTGTCAAATTCTGCCTTAGAAATGCGCTGTCCGCCGATCGTCAATTCCCACTTAAAACTTAACAGACTTTGCAAGCCCAGCCCGCCTTTCGCCGGATTCACCTTCGGAGTTTCCGCCTTAATACTCAAACCCAAACGACTCGCCCAACCATCAGCCTTTGTCAAACTCGGCGGCAAAACCACGCCCAACCCGCTATCAGCAAACCGCCAAGCCACAGACTTAATAAACTCGTAAGCTTGCAGCGGATTTAGTTGACAAGATTGCGGTCGTTGTGCTTGCAAACTCGGCTCAATTAACGGATAAAGTTTCGAGGCTAAACCCAAGCCACTGAGCAAAGTTTCTTGAGGCAATTCAATTGTCCGCCCCGCATAATTTAAACGTTCGACAGAGTTGTTCCAAACAGTTGTCGCATCTACCAAAAAATCGGTTTCATCTACTGCTTGCAAGCAATAATTTAAACTCCAGTTAACTTTGCCGGGAGATGGCGGTAGTAGTTGAAAACAAGTGTGAAATTGATTTTGTTGAGATAGTTGATTTTGCAGCGGTGCAGCCCAAGCAGTCAGCTTGGTTGCCAACTTTTCCAAAGCTGCTGATTCGGCGCGCACAATCCCAGATTCCTGCTGCAAAGCTTGCAACCATTCGCGGGTTGGGGAAACTGTTTTGATGTCTAAAGTTGAGCCAGCAGCCGTTAGCGCAGCCCTCGCAGACGATCGCACTTCACAATCTACAACACTACTCAAAAACCCCAACACCAAATCCTCCGCCCCCACCGGCAAATCCACCGCCAAAGCCCATTCCCCGATTTCTGCTTCCCCTCTTCCTTCTTCCTTCTCCCCTCTTCCTTCTTCCTTCTTCTGATATATTCGACAAGCCGCCGGCATTTGCTTGGCAAAAGTAGCGAGGCGGAGTGTATCTGTAGAACTATCTAACAAAGGTTGCCATTTAGCAATAGCAGAACCGTCAGGTTGTGGTTCTAATGCTGGCAAAAATTTGCACCTCGCCAACAAATCCAAACTCCACCTAGCAATATGAGACCAAAAACGCAAATCCGATCCGACAAAAGAGTCTAGTTCTGTGCTATTGAGTGGCAGTGATTGCAAGAAAACAAAAGCTGCTTGAGGGTTGAGTAAATAACCTTCTACTTGCCAAGGATAAAGGTAAATTTCCTCGATTTTTGTTGGTTCTTCAAGTGCTGCTGCTGAGTGCTGCGGGATTAGTGTGGCGTTGTCTGCGGAGATTTGGGTGGGAAGTGCGATCGCCCGAACTTGCCTTTGAATCGATAAATTTTCCGTAGGAATGGCTGCGGGTGTCGTTTTGGGCGATCGTCTAGTCTTCTTGATTTTCTCCTGAATCTCTTCGGTTGCGGGTAATTGCCAGTTGAGTTTGCCCGACTGCTGCAAGGAAGTTAGAAAAGTCTTCAGTTCAGATTCGGTCATTGCCAAAGGATGCTGTAGACTCATCCCCGATTTAACGGTATCAATCGCCCCAACTTTCCGCCAAGTTTCTCCCCAAATAAATAAGCCACTTTTTTCTTTTTCCAGTAGCCAACTGCCGTGTAAAATTGCCATTTTTAAATCCTAATATTTTTATTTAATTGCGAGACTTGCTACAGCAGTCCTGTTTGATTTGTGAATAATATAACTCTTGCAAAAAATCCGAAATATCTTGAAATTATCTGCGTTAATCTGTGTTTATCTGCCTGACATCTGCGGTTGACCTAATTGATCCAAATTTCCCAATCGAAAATTCATAGTACCATCTATGGAATGTGTTTGGCGGGCGATCGACCGGAGAATCGACTGGAGAACATGAAAAAAAATTAAAGAGTATAAATGCTTACAATCAAGACACTGACAGTCGATCGCCCGCCGATTATCTCTCTCTTTTGGCTGGTTCCTCTCAAACATCCTGTGGTAATGTTACGATCCCGACAGAGAAAGAATGTGGTAGATAAGGAAGCAGTGCTACATGGTAGAGATAGACAAGTCAATATCTTTTGATGGACGGGATATTAGACTGAAGATTGGTTTACTGGCGCCTCAAGCAGGCGGTGCAGTTTTGATTCAGTCGGGTGACACGGCGGTTTTAGTGACAGCGACTCGATCGCAGGGGAGAGAGGGAATTGATTTCCTGCCCCTGTTGGTGGATTACGAAGAGAGACTCTACGCTGGCGGTAAAATTCCCGGTGGATTTTTGCGCCGGGAAGGGCGTCCCCCAGAAAAAGTGACTTTGACTGGGCGTTTGATCGATCGCCCGTTGCGTCCGCTATTCCCTAGCTGGCTGCGAGATGACATCCAAGTTGTCGCAACAACGCTGTCGATGGACGAACAAGTACCCCCCGACGTTTTGGCAGTGACAGGCGCTTCCGTCGCGATTCTGCTGGCGAAAATGCCGTTTTACGGGCCGATGGCGGCTGTGCGAGTTGGTTTGGTAGGGGACGATTTCATCATCAATCCCACCTATAGCGAAATCAAAGAAGGCGAATTGGATCTCGTGGTAGCCGGTTCTCCAGACGGAGTAATCATGGTGGAAGCCAGCGCCAACCAATTGCCGGAACAGGATATCATCGAGGCGATCGACTTCGGCTACGAAGCAACCTGTGACTTGATTCAAGCCCAGCGCGAAATCATGGCAGAATTGGGCATCGATTTCGTGGTAGAGGAACGCCCACCGCAAGATTTCGCCCTCGAAAACTTCATTCGCGATCGCGCCCAAGAACCCATCCGCATCATTTTGTCAAGATTTGAAAAAGACAAAACAATACGGAATGCAGCTTTGGACGAAGTGAAGGCAAATGCAGTCGAATCTGCGATCGCCGAACTAGCCGAAGACGATCCGATCAAACTAGCAGCCACCAGCAAGACAATTGGCAACGTTTTCAAAGACGTTACCAAGAAAATGATGCGGAAGCAAATCATCGAAGATGGCGTCCGTGTAGACGGCCGCAAGCTAGACGAGGTGCGACCCGTTTCTTGTCGTGTAGGGGTGCTGCCGTCGCGAGTACACGGCTGTGCGCTGTTCAATCGCGGCTTAACCCAAGTCTTGTCCGCAGCAACTCTGGGAACTCCAGGAGACGCGCAAGATTTAGCCGATGACTTGCACCCGCAGCAAGACAAACGCTACCTGCATCACTACAATTTCCCCCCATTTTCCGTGGGAGAAACCAAACCGATGCGATCGCCCGGACGCCGAGAAATCGGTCACGGAGCCCTTGCAGAACGCGCTTTGCTGCCAGTTTTGCCATCCAAAGAAGATTTCCCCTACGTCATTCGCGTAGTTTCCGAAATCCTCTCCTCCGACGGTTCAACCTCAATGGGTTCAGTTTGCGCCTCAACGCTAGCGTTAATGGATGCAGGCGTTCCCCTTTCGCAACCCGTCAGCGGCGCGGCCATGGGATTAATCAAAGAAGGCGATGAAGTCCGAATCTTGACTGACATTCAAGCAATTGAAGACTTCTTAGGCGACATGGACTTCAAAGTAGCCGGTACCGACACCGGAATTACTGCTTTGCAAATGGACATGAAAATCAAAGGTTTGCCCTTAGATGCGATCGCAAATGCGATCCGTCAAGCCAAACCTGCGAGACTGCACATTTTAGAAAGAATGCTAGCAACCATCGACACTCCCCGCAAGGAAATGTCGCCGTTTGCACCGCGTTTGCTAACGCTGAAAATCGATCCCGAATTTATCGGTTTGGTAATTGGGCCTGGTGGTAAAACTATCAAAGCCATCACCGAAGAAACTGGTGTCAAGATTGACATCGAAGACGACGGAACCGTGACAATTGCTGGTAACGACAGTGAAAAAGCTCAACGGGCTTACAATATTGTCCAAGGCATGACGCGGAAGTTGAATGCTGGAGACGTGTATGTCGGCCGCGTAACTCGAATTATTCCGATCGGCGCTTTTGTCGAAATTCTGCCAGGAAAAGAAGGAATGATTCACATTTCCCAGTTAGCGGACTACCGTGTTGGGAAAGTGGAAGACGAGTTAGCTGTGAATGATGAAGTGATTGTCAAAGTGCGAGAAATTGACAATAAAGGTCGAATTAATTTGACCCGTTTGAACATTCATCCCGACGAAGCGGTAGCCGCCCGCGAAGCGTTGAATAAATAGTTGACAGTTGGTAATTGGTAATTGCTTTTGGAGTAATTGCTAATTGCTGATTGGTAACTGGTAATTAGTAATTCCTAATTGCTAATTGAGATAAAATCTGATTGTTTCAGATTGATTTGGGAGTAGGTGCGCGACAGCGACAGATCGACAAAAGTGCGATCGGCTGTGGGAGTTCATACAGTCGCGCACTTTCCCCTCGGCACTTAAAACTATCTGCGATCGTTTGGCGGTTGAAACCGCTACTATACAAACGAAGTCCGCCTCCGCGGACTGAATAAAATATAAAGTATGCTTAGCTGTAGGGTGCGTCGCCATTAAAAATCCCTCAAAAAAATCGACAATCGATCGAGCGACGCACCTTACAAAATGGTCAGTATAAACAACCCTCTGCTTAACTCTTGCCCAAAATTTTATTGTACCAAGATTTTTGAGAAATAGTATAACCTAATACGGTTGACTTAAGAACAATCTGAGTTGAGGGTACGTTGTTGCGCTTCAGCGCTCTTTCCTAATATTTATAAAGAGCGCTGAAGCGCAACAACGTACCTAATTTGTCTCACGGGGAAGTAGGGGGCAAGAATTCGGAAGATCGAGTCCTAATAATCAAATAACAGCAATACAATCAATCTCTACCAACACATCCTTCGGCAAACG
>NZ_JAEQCB010000209.1:0-7487 GCF_020738785.1 Microcoleus sp. PH2017_05_CCC_O_A
TCCGTCGCTGACGCTGTAGCTGAAGTTGTCTGTACCTGCAAAACCCGGATTGGGAATATAGCTGAATGAACCGTCAGTATTGAAATTTACCTTGCCGTTGATTGGATTTGACAATACCTTGGCTGTCAAAATATCGCCGTCAGGGTCGCTGTCGTTGCCTAATACTCCGGGGGCTTGCTGGTTGAATACCTTGGTGTGGGGAATCGTGTAATTGTCTGTTTGTCCAGCAGGTGGCAAGTTGGTGAGATTGATGACGAAAGTTTGACTGGCGGATGTATCGACACCGCCGTTAGCTACGCCCCCATTATCTTTGAGATTGAGAGCGATCTTAGCACTGCCGATCGCCCCTACGGCCGGTGTAAATGTTAGCGTGCCCGCCGAGTCGATCGCAGGTGGTACGCTAAACAAAGCAGCATTGTCATTCCCCGTAACTTGAAACGCGAGAGTTTGTCCCGACTCGTTGGCGGGGCCCCGAGAAATCGCCGTCGCCCAGCCGGGGATGGTTTGCGCGCTGGAGTTACTCTTGAGAGTGCGATCGCCTCCTTTGACAAACGAAGGTACATCATTGACTGGATTAACTGGAAGCGCGTAGGTGATGGAATTAGTGCTAAACGGCGTTGTTCCCCCGGTAGCTGAAGCGTTGACACCCGCAGTACCGTTACCGATTCCGTTAGTTCCATCCCACGCCCGAACAGTAATTGTTGGTTCGCTACCAGCGGTACTATAGTAGTCTGGGTTGGGTACAAAGCGGACTTTCGCAGGCGTTTGCAGCGAAACTCGCGTCAGGTTGATGTTTGCTTGGGCCGAGGTTGTGCCGTCACCGAGGAATAGAAAATTAGGAGTTTCGTAAGGGTCGATCGCGCCAGTAAATGCAGCATAATTTCGCAGAGGCCCCGTTAGTATAACATTATTACTACCGTCCGAAAGAAAGTAATTGTCGCCTAAAACTTTCAGAGTATAGTTAGTAGCAAGATTTGTATTGTAAGCAGCATTTTCAGCAGCCACAAATAAGCTATTCGTTTGTCCGCCCGGATTGGGAGTAATTCCGTCTGCTTGAGCAAAGATATTGCCCGTAGTTGCAGATAGCTGCTGGAAACCGATTTCAATTGCTTTGCGATCGCTCGTAACGGTAACAATGCTAAAACCCGCCCGATTGGCATTGATACGGGCTTCGGAGATAATTTGCAGATTAAAAGATAAGCTAAATCCCTGCGTGCGATCGAGCGGCGGAAATAACGGACTTAAAGGATTATTGGTATAGCCAGCATAGATATTATTAGCAGCCGTGCTGTTTAAATTAACTCCATTACCGCTTAATATTTCTGAAGCAATAGTGGTAGGAGCAATAATATTGGAGTTGGTCAAAGACAGCCAATTCTGAGAACTGGGAGTGCTGCCAAGCAAGCCATTATAAAGAGGCGTCGGGCCGAGAATTGTTGCTGAGCTTTGGGACAATGGCCCAAAATTTGTCCAAGTATTGCCATTAGTTGAAAATTGCCAATTGCCGTTAGTATTGTCTGCTGCTGTGACTGCGACACCCAACGGATCGCTATTAACATCAGCGCCTAACTGGCTAGTGATATTGAAAATACTAAAACCCGTGTTAGCTACATTTTCTATGTCCTCATTAATTGCAGTTAAACTATTAGCGTTAGAATTTGTTAAAGTTGGAGCGCTGTTGAGCTGCGGGTTGCGGAGGCTGTTAATATAAATAGTGTTAATGCCGAAATTGGGTACGCCGATCGAACCTACACTATTGACAGCATAATTAGCAGTTTTATCCACACCACCGATCGCGCTCATGAATTCGACATTATCACCGTTATTCGTCGGAGCGGCAATTTTTACCTTAGCTGCATTGCCAAATGCTCCCAAACCAGTTGTTGGCCAGGCGATCGAATCAACTGAAGTAGTTCCCGTACTGCTAGTATCTACCCAAACAAGATCTGAATCTGCTGCAAAATTTCCTGCAAAGTTGTTAGGTGGAGCTAAAACATTATTAAGGTATACACCACCTTTATTGCTAGTTATCAATAATTGAATGTTCCAATCAGCATCAGTTCCTCGGGGAACTGGATTGTAGGTAATTTCATTCGCTGGAATTACGCTCTCACCGCCCAGCACAATTATTGTTCCTGCCTTGAATACAGGAGCAATACTTGCCATATTTATGAACTGATAGGCAGAATATTTAACTGTTGTTAGATCCGTTGAATCGCCAACAAAAAAAGTTTGCAATTGAGCAGCAGTTAAGTCTTCTGTCAAAAGTAGTTCGACATACTCATCGCCCTGAAAACTACCGTCACGGCGGAATTCATTAATAATTATCTGTCCCATTTCGATGTGCCTATATTTAATATAAGAATCCAATCGAATGTGGCAAGCACATTCAACTCCGTGCAAAATTCAAGCAGGAGAGTATTTTGTTCTCTACCGATAACCTGCCTTTTAGTTCAGTCCTAAGGTGCGTCAGACCATTCGCTTGACACATCACAAAAAATGTGAAAAGCTAACGCATCCTACCCGACTGGCGGATTAGATGATTAAGACCTTAACGGAGTCCTACTGATGATTTATATGAATCAATCAACATAAAATAATTATTAATTTTACCTAATTAACCTTATAATGTCAAGCATTAAATAATCTCAATAAATATTGTATATAAAAATATGTTGATCGGGCAATCACTCGCAAATTTAAATCAAAAACAACCAGCAAATCATGTCACCTCCCATCGATCTTTGCTTTGATTGGCAAAACCTTAGTCAAATTTAAAGGTTATGAAAATCTATAGTGTATTCGCATCGGTAATTAATTAAAACACTTCGTCTTCAATTCCCACCCACCATTCGCCCAGATTCATTAAATCTTGGTGAAGATCGGTAAGTTCTTTGAGATATTCTTCAGTAGAAATTTGCGATCGCCTTTCTTGCAATTTTTTCATCCGGAGTTGCACCAACAGCCACGGTTTGGAAATCCCATCGGTTGCTTCGATATATTGGGCTAGGTCTTTGCTGTTCATATGTTCGATTTATTTCCTTAAAAAGACGGCGATTGAAATCGCGCCTACACAGACAAAACCCGCCTCCGCGGGTTGAATATTTGAAGAGTTGGCGGTTAAAATTATGTTACCTTCTTCAGTCCGCGGAGGCGGACATCGTTTGTGTAGACGCGGTTTCAACCGCCGTCTTCCCTCGCCCAAAAACATCTTTTACCTGTAATCCGAAGTCTGAATGTTTTTCAACTTCGCCGCATATTTCATGCCGTATTCCGGGCGGCAGAAGCGATCGATCTGAGACTCGAAAAACGCCCGATTTGCCTTCAAATGTTTCGGATTCGGGTCATCCAAAGGATACAGCAGCGCCGTCCGCAAAGCTTGAATAACCGCCGAAGTAACGCAGTACATCGATCGCTGGAACGTCACCCCAATCTGATTCAGGATATCATCTTCGCCGCGGCATCGCTGCCTGTAGAAATCCATCAAATAAGGCGGCAGGAAGTGCAGCATATCTTGGGCTAGCAGCGTCGGCGGGATGCCGGCAGTTCCTACAGGGAATTTGTCTGCATACAAAATACCGTAGTGGAAGTCTTTTTGGTCGTCGGGAACTTCCTTGGCTTGGGCGTTGTAAGATTTGGTTCCCCGGAACGGCGAAGTGCGGTAAAATACCGATTCTACGTAGGGTAGCGCTGCCTCGTACAGCCAAGTGAAACCTTTGGATTTTGGGATGATTTCGTAGGTTTCGCCGTCGATGAGAACGTGGTGGTAAATCGGACGACCGGCGATCGCAAATATACCATTTACCAGGAAATCCATCGCCTGGGGTACTGTGGTAATTTTCCCTTCGTCGTACAAGTCGGAAACTTCAAAAAACACGGGTGCCATTACTTCCCAGAATAAACCGAGATTGCTGTAATAAGACATCTGGCGGCACTGTTCCAAAAACATTTCGGGAAATGCTTTGTGCAGGCCCAGCATGAACGGGTCTTTTTTGAAGTAAGCTTTAATTGCGCGATCGGCATTTGCTTTGTATTCGTCGCTGTCGAGATAGGGGTCAAACTGGTTGACAGGAACGTACATTCCCCGGTGCCACAGCATTGACCTCATGCACTCTTCGGCAAATTCCATGTTAATGCGATCGTGCCACAAATGGTGAAACAAACGTGGCTTTTTGCCAGTTTCTCCATTTTCCATGAACTCCAAAAGTTCCGGGTGTGCGCTTCCAGTCCCCCGCCAAATCCGTAAATCTGCACCGTCACCTGAATAGTGATTTTGCAAGTCTAAATACTCCTGGGGTAAGAAGTATTTAAAGAAGGGAAGCGGGTTTAAAAATACCCGTTCCGCGATGTAAAGTAAATCCCGCCAATAGAAATCCATCGGTACCGCGTAGGCCTTCCAAATCGCGATGATTTGCATCAGATTTTCCGGCGTATCTGGAATCATCGCGCCGCCAGCTTCCAGTCTGTGAATGACTTCGGCAAATTCGTGTTTGGAAGGAGGCAGTTTAGTTGCTGGTTTAGTAGGAGTTTGTACCATTGTTTCTTCCTTGGTTTGAATGAATCTCAATATTTAGAAATATTCGCAAAGTCTGCGGCAGCGCAATGCTTGGAAGTTGCTAGTAGGGAAATTGCTGTAACTGCACCTGAATTTAGAATTTTTTGCGGTGTTCCAAACTTTTACACAGTTATGGTGGTAGTTGACTGGTTGTTTTTATTTTACCATAATTACAATCCGAATTCATATCATGTCCGGTCGATCACCATAACAAAAATAGTTCGTAGTGCGGACTTAAGTCCGCTCCGGCTGCGGACTGAAGTCCGCACTACAAACTAATCTTATTGTGGTCAGTCCACCGGAGATGATATCAGAGGGAAGTTCGGTAACGAATTGTATAGCGGGTTTAACCGATTCAATGGATGAATGTTGAGGGAAGAAGGAAGATGGAAGAGAAAAGAAGGAAGAAGTAAGAAGGAAGAAAAAAGATTTTTCTGAGTTCCCGCTCTCCCCCTCTCCCATTCTATTTCTCAGATTGATAGCTGACAGCTACTTGAGTATATCTGCCCGTTGATAGAGTTACTGCCATCGCATTTGTAGTAGATTCGCTCCACTTCAGCAGCCACACTGGTTGAACTCCCAAGAAGAAAATGATTGCCGCTAAAACTAGGGCTGGCATATTTTCGGCAAACTTCACTGGAGGATAGTAAGCCGTGGCATTGTCCAACTTTCCAAAACAGGTGCGGTTGAGCAGAATTACAAAGTAAACTGCTGTTAACCCGGAGGCTAAAATGCACAGTAAAGTCGGAATTGGAAATGCTGAGAAACTGCCTTGAAATACTAAAAATTCGGCGATAAAACCGACTAAACCGGGAATTCCGGCGCTGGCCATGCCGCCCAAAACTAACAGCGAACTCGCTGTGGGTAAACCGCGCATCGGATTCATTAAGCCGTTGAGCACGTCCAAATCCCGTGTGCCGGCTTTGGTTTCGATGATGCCTACGAGATAAAACAGCAAGGCTAAAATCAAGCCGTGGCTTACCATTTGCCCGACAGCGCCGATTAAGGAGAGTTTGGTGCCGGCGGCGCAGGCGACGAGGATGTAGCCCATATGCCCGATCGAACTATAGGCTACCATGCGCTTGATATCTTTTTGGGCGATCGCGCTCAAAGCACCGTACATCACGCTCACCGTACCGATTATCGCTAAACCAGGAGCGACTATCGACCAAGTTTCGGGAAACATCTGCAAACCAAACCGCACTAAGCCGTAAGTTCCCAACTTCGCCAAAACACCTCCCAACAGAATTGCTGTTGCTGGCGAAGCTTCCACGTAGGCATCCGGCAGCCAAGTGTGGAGGGGCACTAAAGGAATTTTAATTGCCAACCCAAACAAGACAATTGTTAGCAAGATTAATTGCGTGTTTAAGGGCAAATCTTGAGTAGTAATTGCACTGTAATCGAAGTTTAAAGAGCCGCTCAGCCAAGCTACGCCCAAAAATCCGCCTAAAACTAAAAGTCCCGAAACTGCCGTGTAAATCAGAAACTTCATCGCAGCGTATTCGCGCTGTTTGCCGCCCCAAATCGCAATCAACAGGTAAAAAGGAATTAATTCTAGCTCGTAAAATAGGACGAACAGCAGCAAATTTTGAGACATCAAAGCTCCCGCCACCCCCGCATTGATCAGCAAAATCAAAGCGTAGTAAAGCTGGGGGCGAGCCATACCTTCACCAGTACCGTAAATCACTAATAGCGTCAGCAATCCGGTTAAAACTAGGAGTGGCAAAGATAAGCCATCAATTCCCAAGTTGTAGCTCAAACCCAATTGCGGAATCCAAGGCAAATATTCTTGAAATTGTAGCCCTGAATTTGTCGTGTCAAATTGAGTTAGCAGCCAGAGATTCAACAGGAAAACGGCAGCAGCGAAGACGGAAGCGACGGAGCGCACCCGCATCGCATTCATTTTTCCGGGCAAGAACCCGACTACCGCAGCGCCCAACGCGGGCAACCAGAGCAACGCACTAAGCATAATGTGTGAAGAGTGAAGATTCAGTTGACAGTTGACAGTTGACAGTTGACAGTTGACAGTTGACAGTTGACAGTTGACAGTTGACAGTTGATAGTTGACAGTTGACAGTTGACAGTTGATAGTTGATAGTTGACAGTTGATAGTTAATATCTAAGTTTTTAGACAGTTTAAATTTTACTGCTTTCCCAAGAGGTTTTTCAACAGTTGGTATTTAACAATTGACAACTATCAACTATCAACTATCAACTCTCAACTGTTTACGACTCAATCAGAATATTGACTGCACCCGTGTCTAAATCGTAATATCCACCGACAACTTTCAGTTTATTCTCCTCAATTAACTTAGAGATAACTGGAGATGCTTTCAATCTTTTAGCTTGCAGCACCACATTGGCTTTGCAGGCATTTTCTAGACGATCGCCTGCTTCGCCTTTCGAGCTTTCTACAGCAGGCCTAATTGCGTCGAGCAAACTGCCAATTTGACCGGGAACTTGAGCGCCTTTGATGGTTGCATCTACTGCACCGCAACGTTTGTGACCGATTACTACCAGCACTTTTGCTCCCAACACCAGTGTGCCAAATTCCAGGCTGCCAATTTCTTCTGGAGTAGCCACATTTCCGGCTACGCGACATACAAATAAATCTCCCAATCCCTGATCGAAAATAATCTCAGAAGGAAAGCGGGAATCTGCACAGCCGAGAATAGCAGCAAATGGTTTTTGAGCTTTGGCAACTTCAACGAGGCGGGGTAAGTCTTGGTTGGGACTTTGGCGTTTTCTGTCAACAAATCGCTTGTTCCCCTCCATCAATTTTGCCAAAGCGACATCGGGAGTGAAGTCATTTTGAGCAATTGCTGGTTCGGGTGAAGCCACATCAGCACCTACTCGTGCTGCGAGTATTCCTGTACCTATTGCTCCTGCGACAAATTTGAGGGAGTTGCGCCGGGAAAGATTTACTTGTCTG
>NZ_JAEQCB010000210.1:0-11611 GCF_020738785.1 Microcoleus sp. PH2017_05_CCC_O_A
TACAGTGCGAGCGTCCCCGCTCGCGTGCTTGTACAAGCACGCGAGCGGGGACGCTCGCACTACCATAAAAAATGCTTCTTGCAAAACTGAGATGCTCCCGATATTTGAACTTGATTTGGTTCTATGATTCTTGATTTACAGTCAACTAATACTGTTTTATAATTCTCGGAGAATCGACCTTAACAACCTCGGAGCGACGTGAAAAAAACTTCCCAAAAGCCTCAGCTTGTTGCTGAGGCTCGCGAATTAAATAACTTACAAATTTAATTGTTATTGTGGGACGGGCGGGACACACCACAAACTTCTGTAAGTTATTTAATTCTCATTTTTGAGTGATTTCTAGTCGATCGCAAGACCGTATTTCTGTGCTGACTCTAGAGAAACGTCTGGAAGATTGAGCAGCAGTTTATCCCATGTAATGTGATTTTGTAAAGCCTCTACAACTACTCGCAGCGGATCAGATAAAATGGTTTGAAAGTCTGCTTCTTCAGGAAACTGAATTTTAAATGCTAATTGCTCTTGAGGAGGTGTGAATTGAGCATTAACATTGTCGCGATTTCCTCTTGCATCAATGCGATACCAGCCTACTTTGGGTAAGTAAACTGCATTGAAACCGTGCAAGGTGTAGGGCGCACCTTTGTCATCAAAGCTCAATCTTTGGTAGCAAAAACCTGCGGGAATGTTGTTGGCCCTCAGCAATGCTGCTAATAGGTGACTTTTGGCAAAACAATAACCTGTTTTGTGCTTTAGTACATCGGATGCTCGACAGGTGACGGGATTCATCTGATAGTCGTAGCTGTGGCGAATTTCGTCTCTAACCCACTCAAAACTAGATTGGGCGATCGCCTCTGATGTATGATGTTGTGATGCTATCTTGTTCGCGAGTGCTAAAATTGCGGGATGATCGCGATCTATAATGTCAGTCGCTGCTAAATAGGTTTTGATTTCTGGAATCATTTTTCTGATAGCCTTTCTGCCTGAGAACTGCTACAATCTTCTCATAAACCTGATGATTCTCCCAATCGAAGCAGCAAAAAGTTATGTTTTGAGGAGCGCCGTTTTTTGCATTTCTTCGTAGCAGATTTTGACTGCAATCTCACCTGCTAAATCCTTAGGATATTTGTAAATGCCGGTGCTAATGCAAGGAAATGCGATACTCTCGAACTTTTGCTCGATCGCGATTTCCATACATTTGCGGTAACATTGGGCTAAGAGTTCGGGTTCTCCGCAGTCGCCTCCTTGCCATACGGGGCCTACGGTGTGGATGATGAAGCGCGCAGGTAAGCGATATCCTTTTGTGAGTTTAGCATCCCCGGTTTTGCATCCTCGGAGCGATCGACATTCGTCAACAAGTTCCGGGCCTGCTGCTTTATGGATTGCGCCATCTACTCCACCACCTCCAAGCAAACTGGTATTTGCAGCATTGACGATCGCATCTACTTTCAGTTGTGTGATGTTGCCTAAAATAACTTGCATAAAAATAATTAAGCTTTAAAAGTCCATACCTATAATGATACAGAGAGAGTGGGTGCGATCGCAAAATGAACAATTTGGAATCGCATCAAATCCCAGATTCAGTACAAGCTAGATTCAAATCATCAATCAACCCCAATCGTTGCGCCCAGTCTGTTAAGTAACCCCGATCCAAATGCTCAGATTGGACTTTCAGAATTCCCAAAACATCATTCCATTGTTTTTGAGACTTAGATTGTTGCCGCCAGAGCAGTTTTGCCAACACAATATCTTCAGGAGAAGCAATCCAAAATTGTTCTACACCAGCTTCGTCAAGGGCTTCTAGTCGTCGCCTTGTCATTTTTGAGCGATCGAACTCAGTATCAGAATTCAGCACGAGATCGGCGTTTAATACGGAAGTCATGTGAGTGATACTCAACACCATGCCTCTGCCCTCTTGAATATCTTCTACCGAACCCGGAGGGCAGTAAAAACCAGCCGTTTCTAGTGCTTCAACTAATCGAAAAATATTATCCCGGAGTAATTCAATTACTAAATCTAAATCCCGTGTCGTTCTAGGATCGCCATAGACAGAAGCGGCAACGCCTCCTGTAATATAATAAGGAATAGATAATGTTTGAAAAATTGGGTGCAACAGTCGGGCGATGTGGCTGGGGTCTTGCGTCCACATAGAGGGTTCACTGGTGGGGGTTAAAATTGGCAGCCATTTGCTACGTAAGATCGATCGAGCAAATCGCTCTTTGTAAGTTGAGGGACAAGCTTTTTTCATGCCGCGCAAGCTAACAGTTTTTGCCCAACGATTTAATTTTACCCCCATTTGCCAGCGTTGGGAATTGGTGAGTTGTCGCAGTAGGTAGAAATCAATTGCATCAGCTTCAGGAGTTTTATCATCTGACTGGGGACGATATCCAGGTTTGATGGATATTTTCGGTATGGATTGAATCATTTTGCTTGTTGATTTCCCTAGTTCTATACATGATATCAGTTAACAAGTCTAACCACATAATTGCCGTATTCTTGATGATCAACTACTCATCAAGAATCATATTTTCAAACAAAATAGGTTCAATTCTCTTCAATACTTCCTTAACTAAATCTTCTGGACATTCACCGATCGAACTTGCTTGCCTTGCACGATAATCTTGCATAACGTAGTTGATCTGTCATAATTACACCTGTCACCGCTTCACCTTCTGGAATGGGAACATAAAACGGATTTTTTCGTTGTGTGGTGCTAATCGGACAGACAAACACAAACCCCATTTTTTGGTTAAATTTAGTTTGACTCACAACCAGTGCAGGTCGAGTACCCATTTGTTCGTGTCCTGCTTGAGGATCGAAATTGAGGCGAATCAAATAACCTCGTTCGGGGATGTAGTTTACCAAACTTCTTCTCCTTCTGGTTTCCCCCAAGAGATTTCTTCGCTGGGTTCTATTTCGCCTGCCAATAGTTCATCTAGGGTATATTTGGAAATTTTCTGATTTACAGGTTCTATGACCATTTTTCCATTTTCTATACTGCAAATTACCGAATCATCTGCTTTTAGATTTAACAATTTTACAATATAGTCTGGTATTGGCAAAGCTAAGGAATTACCCAAGTTGCTGAGGTGTATTTTTGCTGTCATACATTTGCGATTTTAATGCTCAGGTTTATCTATTATAACCGCTAGATAAGGTTGGGCGCGATCGGGCGCAGGGGTTCAGAAACCGGGTTTCTTCGTAAAATCTCGTGGGGAGGCGTCAATTGTCGCAGAAACCCGGTTTCTTGGATTTCGCGGGGGGACTCAGAAACGGGGTTTCTTCACAAACCTAGTCAACTATTAAAGTTGAAACAAGGGGAGGGTTTGTCCGGTAATTGCCTCATGGAAGCCTTGCTGAATCCCTTCGAGGACTGTTTCAATGGGGTCATCATCAGGATCGATGTCAGTATCTTCCGGTACTAAAACAATAATCCTAACGTGGCTGTGGTTGGCAAAAGCAAGGGGGCGATCGATACAAAGCATTCCTCGATCGTCAATTTTTCCAGTAGTTTCAATCGCTTTCATAATATCAGAAACTCGATACAGTTCACTCAGAGAATAAATCTTCTAAATCTCGGTAGCCGCTAACAACCCGCAGAACTTCAATTCCTGCTTCGATCGCACTGTAGAAAATTAGGTAATCATCGATCGGAAAACTCCGTACATTTTCCATTAACTCATCCCGATTGCGTCCCAGAAGGAGGAAACTTCGAGAGAGTTTGACACTTATTGTTAATTCTGTCCAGAAAGCTTTCTGCTGCATCAAAACCGCTGCGATCGGCAATATAGTCCATAATGTTTTCTATATCCCGACTTGCCGGAACTGTAAATCTACAAATCTGATTCATCTATCTGCTTGCGTGCGTGCGACGTTGTTGCAGCTTTAAGCGCAAACTCCGAAACATATCTTCAGCATTAATTACTTCACTTCGATCGGCCGCATCCATTCCCAGACGAATTTGATGAAAGCTAAGACTTCTTGTTGCTGGTCTGGCGATAAGACCTTCACCTTTTCCAAAATGGCTTGTTCGACGGTCATAATTATCTGTTTCCTTTTGATTGCTATTTGTACAATCTAGTAACAACATTATATCAAACGGGTGGCTCAACAGCAATTCAGGGGTGAGTTCAATTGCGAATCGCTCAATTAAATCGCCAATAACTTCCAGGTAGCGTCGCAACTGCTACAGTATTTCCCAACAAATCGAAAAACTAAATGATTAAGAAAATAGTCAATTTGACTCATCTCATCTAGATTAATCTATTTTTATGCTATCGTCTGATTTTATTAAAGAGTAGCTCACCGACTTGTGCTACCGTCTAGTCGCAGGCGATCGCGAGCCGGAAAAAATCCCATCCTCTTATCCCACATTCCCAATCCTCCATTATGATAGCTAAAAACTCTCCCACAATTGGACTGATTGAACCTCCAGCAACGGGACTCTATGATGCAGAAGGTAAAAATTGGACTTCTTTATACAGACATCGTTCCTTAATCAGCAAGCAAGTTTTGATTCCTGACTTGCAAGCAGGAGGATTTGATGCCCGATTGGTCAACCTCAGAGACGACAATTATAGTGAAGAATTTGGGGAAATTGTCTGGAAAGGGATGACCCTGCGGAAAACTTACGTTGGGGGCAAAATTGCTGCCCTAGATCCCCATGCCTTCGATGCTTGGGGCATTACAGTGAATTTCTCCCAAGACCGTCAAGTCACTTGTATGGTGATTGAGCATCTGGCTAAGGGAGGTCGTCCCATTGTCGTTGGTGGGTCGGATGCTTTCGCTGAACCGCACCACTACTTGAAGGCCGGCGCAGCAGCAGTCGTTCAGGATAAATCTGGGGCAGCGAATTGGGCTATTTTTGACTATGTACTGGGAAAAACCCCACGAGAAGAACTCACGGGTGTCATTCTCGCAGATGGTAGACAGTATCCCAGGAAGGCTAAAGCCAAAAGTCCAGAGGAGTGGGCACTACCATCGGTGGAAGTGGCGCGGGAGTGTTTAGGGACACTGCCCAATGTCCAGGGAACTGTTCCAGTAGGTTCGTTGGTAGCTGACATTGGTTGCGATCGCACCTGCGATTTTTGCATGACACCTACCTACGGCACTGGCTTTCGGAGAATGTCTCCTGAAACATCCCTCAAATGGTTGGCGATTCAGAAAGAAGCGGGGGCTCGATCGATCAATATCGGTTCCGATCAATTCCTCGCCCGCGGACTCTTTCCTGAGGGGCGACAAGAGATCCTCGACATTACCAATGGTGCGCGGGAGATGGGAATAACTCTCATGTGGCCCAATGGTTTAGAACTGAGGAAAACAACTCTGGGAGCTGGGCGTAACTACGAAAGCAGCGACCTCAGACCTGACGAAGAACTGATTGAAGCACTGTTTGGCTGGGACGGCAAAGTCGGTTGTCCTTTGGCTTATATCCCTGCCGAACGTCCCGTTTTTGGACGAGAAGCTTACAAGAAGCTCCTTCCTTGGCAAGAGCATTGTACCTTGATGAAATCTGTGGTCAGAACTGGTGTACCTGTGATTGCTTATGGGATCATTATCGGGCTACCCGACGATGACCATGAGGACTTGTTACTTCTTGAGGAAGCCATCTCAGAATTGGTCGATGAACTGGTAGAGATTAACCCGCAATTGGAATTTCAGACTTCGTGCTACAGCATTATTCCCTTGCCCGGAACTCCGCAATCTTATGACTTACGGAAATCAGGAATGCTACAGTTTGAAGACCCCTGTCTTTGGGGGGTATGGACAACGACTTCCAATACTAAGCACCTTACCTACGAGCAGGTTTCCGATTGGCAAATTCGTCTATCTAAGATTCGGAGATCTCCGTCTGAATTTACCAACTATAACGGCGAATATTCAGCGATGGTTAGTGACGCTTCCTCCGACGACTCAAAGGTTGTGTTGGCGAATTTGAACTAAACACCGCTCGTGGGAGATTACATCGGCGAATTTGCGAGCGAGGATCAAGAAAATGAAGAGGAATCTGAGGTATAATCAATGCCTTTTTGACGCTTAGCAGAACGCTCGATTTCCCAATGTACAAGCGATCGCCCCAAACCCGGTTTCTCGGATTAGCGTGCGGGTTTCAGAAACCGGGTTTCTGTGACAATTCAAATTGCGGGCGATCGCAAATAACTTCCAGGTAGCGTCGCAACTGCTACAGTATTTCCCAACAGATCGAAGAACTCAACGCTATAACCTATTTCTAGTCCTTCAATGTGATGCTGTTCGACCACTGTACCGATATCGCCGGTATCAAGTCCTTCTTCTGGAATGTTGCACAGCAAGATGACATCTGAATAAAGTTTCATAAACTGCTAGGAAACTACTGCAAAATCGGTGTATTGCCGCATTCCAGGCTCGTGAAATGCCAAGACAATATCTTCCTTGGGAACTCCTGCACGCACCAAATCCGTTGCAATCCCATCTTCTGTCCAGTCTTCCTCAATCCAGAATTTACGATCGCGAATCCGAACATATACAGTCATGCCGGTAATTCGTTCTCCCTTTTGCCAGCCCAGATTCATCCACATATAATGACCGTTTTGTTCGTCGGTAATTAAGAATGTTTCGATGTCTGGTTGAGGACGGCGATTAGACAATTCTACATACTCGGTTAAAATCCGTTTGATTAGCTTGGGATACTCGGTTAGTTTATCCATTGTACTATTTCCTCTACTTCTGTATTGACGACAATTAGCGGAAGTTGATGTCTGTTTACAATTAATTGAATCGCATCTTGAGTGAAGAAGGTTCTATAGCTGACTTGCAACAGGAATTTTTAACTTGACAAGGGCTTTTTGTAGAACACTGGGTTTAACGCTCAACCAAACTTGTTGGCGATCGTCTTTAGTGTAGCCAATGACAACAGCACCAACAGGCGAATCAATATCGGGATACATTTCTGGTGTCATCGAGCCGGTATCGAGAAAGTCTGAAATTTGAATAAGTCCTTTTACTTCTGCATCACCAAGATTGACAAACACTCCAAAAGATGAATGAAATTCAATCTTGCCGTATATGAGTTTTCCAAGTGGATACTTGGACTCGATCGAGTTCCAAAATTCTTGATTCATAGTCAACTATTGCTGTTTTAGGATTCTCGGAAACTGATTCAAAATGGGAAAAAGATTGTGCGGGATTGCTAGTTCAATACTTGGGTCACCCTGATAGAATGTTTCCAGTGGCTTAAATGTTATCTCGTAGGTTTGCTTGTCTATTATCACCTCCAATATTCCTTGCTGGTAATGATTGTTATATTCTTCAGCCAGACTTCTCGAATCGGGGGCTGCGAAGTAGCATTTGCCATTTTCGTAGGGTGGATTGTTTGGAAAGTCTGCTGGCTGGAAACCATCTCGCAATAATTTTTGCGCTAACCCTGGTTGGGGAGCCTTATAAATTGTGACTGTCTGAGTAGAATTATCTGATGTCATCTATCCTAGTAACAACATTATATCAAACGGGTGGGGCAACAGCAATTCGAGGGTGAGTTCAATTGCGAATCGCTCAATTAAATCGCAAATAACTTCCAGGTAGCGTCGCAACTGCTACAGTGTTTCCCAACAGGTCGAAAAACTCAACGCTATAACGTGTTTCTAGTCCTGCAACGTGATGCTGTTCAACAACTGTACCGATATCGCCGCCATAAAGTCCTTCTTCTGGAAGGTTGCACAGCAAGATGACATCTGAATAAAGTTTATAGTTCATATTGAAACTTCATTGTAAATCTTGTCACGGTTCCGATTGACCTTAAGTTGTGGTAATCTAGAATGATTGTAGCCGATCGTTTTAGTCATTTGAGGAGCCACCATGAAAACAATTGGGCTAATTGGGGGAATGAGTTGGGAATCTTCTATTGAGTATTACCGCATTATTAACGAGGTCACCAAGAGCAAGCTTGGGGGATTGCATTCTGCTAAAAGCGTGATGTACTCAGTTGACTTTGCAGAAATCGAGGCTTTGCAACATCAAAGTCGTTGGCAAGAAGCAGCAGGTTTGATGGTTGCAGCAGCACAAAGCCTTGAACGGGCAGGAGCCGATTTTATCGTTCTCTGTACTAACACAATGCATAAACTTGCGGATGAGATTGAGGCAAATATTCAAGTTCCGTTTCTCCATATTGCGGATACGACGGCTGAGAAGATTCAGTCCAGTGGCATTCAAAAGATCGGCTTGTTAGGTACTCGTTTTACGATGGAGCAGGATTTCTATCGAGGGCGACTGGTTGATAAATACGGGATAGAGGTGCTCATTCCAAATGATGATGAACGAGAGGTGGTACATCGAGTCATTTATGAAGAACTATGTCTTGGAATTATCAATCCAGAATCGAGGAAGCAATATATCGAGATTATGAATAGCTTAGTTGAATCCGGTGCAGAAGGCATTATTTTAGGCTGCACAGAGATTGAGTTACTAATTCATACTGGAGATGCTATGGTTGGATTGTTTCCGACAACGAGGATTCATGCAGAAGCAGCAGTAGAAAAAGCAACAACTGCGGTACTTATTTGCGATCGCAAATAACTTCCAGGTAGCGTCGCAACTGCTACAGTGTTTCCCAACAGATCGAAGAATTCAACGTTATTTTGGGGCTGTTGGTAGGGGGTGAGAAACCGGGTTTCTTCCTGAATCTGGGTGGGGATTCGGAGATTGTCGCAGAAACCCGGTTTCTTGGATTTTGGGGCGATTCGTGGGGAGTTAGAAACCGGGTTTCTTCCTGAATCTGGGTGGGGATTCGGAGATTGTCGCAGAAACCCGGTTTCTGGGACTTTGGCTATTCTTCAAAGGTTAGATGCTGGATTAATTTATCGCTAGTTAAGTCTTCTAAAAAGTAGCGATAAGCGTCTGCTGACTGAAATTGCGATCGCACTTCATCTATTTTAGGTAAACTCCCCCGACGCAAATCAATATATTCTTGATAGCTGGAAAATTCCCAATCTTCGGCTTTTTTAACTATATTAGCTGAAACTGGGTTTAAGTGAATATAGCGAGTGAGGTGCAATAAATACTCTTCTCTATCTACATGAATTGCCCCAAACCGTCCCTGAAATAGTGAACCTACCCTTTGATAGCGTTTATTGATAGCTTTAGCATAAGAGAGAGTAAATGTCTGCATCAGTTTGGAAAAACGATCAGTTTTCAGGTAAACTAATAAATGATAGTGGTTCGGCATCAAACAATAGGCAATAATATCGACATCATTCGTAACCAGATGGTTTCTTAATTGGCGTAAAAAATAAATATAGTTTTGTTGTTCAAAAAAAATGAGCTGACGGTTATTACCTCGGTTATAAACATGGTAGTAATTACCCGCTTGTAAGATAACTTCACGACGTGGCATATGGCATATCGGTGGGTAGGTGAGGGAACTGGTGGGGGGTTAGAAACCGGGTTTCTCACCCAAATCTTGGCATCCTCACCAAGATTATCGCAGAAACCCGGTTTCTTGGACTAGGCGCGGGGCTCAGAAACCGGGTTTCTTCCTAAATCTTGGTGGGATGCCGAGATTGTCGCAGAAACCCGGTTTCTTGGATTGTGCGCGGGGGTTCAGAAACCGGGTTTCTCACCCAAATCTTGGCATCCTCACCAAAATTATCGCAGAAACCCGGTTTCTTGGATTGTGCGCGGGGGCTCAGAAACCGGGTTTCTTTCCTAAATCTTGGTATCTTCACCAAAATTATCGCAGAAACCCGGTTTCTTGGATTGTGCGTGGGGGCTCAGAAACCGGGTTTCTTCCTAAATCTTGGTGGGGATGCCGAGATTGTCGCAGAAACCCGGTTTCTTGGACTTTGGGGTGATTAGTGGGGGCTCAGAAACCGGGTTTCTTCCTAAATCTTGGTGGGGATTCCAAGATTGTCGCAGAAACCCGGTTTCTTGGACTTTGGGGTGATTCGTGGGGAGTTAGAAACCGGGTTTCTTCCTAAATCTTGGTGGGGATGCCAAGATTGTCGCAGAAACCCGGTTTCTTGGACTAACTTCCACCAATCCGGGCCACATCACGAGCGTTTTCTTCAAATGCAGCCGTCAGCGCATCATCACCGCTTAAACCCGCAGCGATCGCCCTTTCAATGGCCTGCAACACCCGCTTATAATCCTTCGGCATCACCTTCACAAACACCGGCAACATCCCATCCCAATTTGCCAAGACTTTCGCCGCTTTCGCACTTCCAGTCAAATCAAAATGAGTCTGAATCAACTCCCGCAAATCGCTAATTTCCTCAACATCCTCCAGTTTTTCCAGCGCCACCATCGACATATTGCAGCGAGTTGCAAAATCACCGGCCTCATCCAAAATGTAAGCAACGCCACCACTCATTCCCGCTGCAAAATTGCGCCCGGTTTCGCCCAAAACTACAACTTTGCCGCCAGTCATGTACTCGCAACCGTGATCGCCGACACCCTCGACTACTGCGTTAACGCCGGAGTTACGCACCCCAAAACGTTCCCCAGCCAGCCCTCGGATGAAAACCTCGCCAGATGTCGCTCCGTAAAGCACTACGTTGCCGACGATCGCGTTTTCCTCTGCGACAAAGGTGGAAGCTAACGACGGGTACAAGATGATTTTGCCGCCGCTGAGGCCTTTGCCCAAATAGTCGTTGGCTTCGCCTTCGAGCTCTAGGGTGACTCCCTTGGGTACGAATGCGCCAAAGCTTTGTCCGGCGCTGCCTTGGAAGTGCAGGTGCACCGTGTCATCGGGCAAGCCTTCCCAGTGGCGTTTGGTGATTTCGTTGCCGAGAATTGTGCCGACAACCCGGTTGATGTTGGTAATTGGGAGTTTGGCGCGGACTGGTTCGCCGTGTTCGATCGCACTTTTGCACAAATCCAGCAGTACACTGAGATCGATCGACTTTTCCAACCCGTGATCCTGCGCCATCTGACAATAGCGCCCGACATCCGCCCCAACTTCCGGCTGATACAGGATGTTCGAGAAGTCCAAACCCTTAGCCTTCCAGTGTTCCACCGCTTGTTTCGCTTCCAAAACATCGGTGCGCCCGACCATTTCATTCAGCGTGCGGAAGCCCAATTGCGCCATGATTTCGCGGACTTCTTGGGCGATGAATGTCATAAAGTTTACCGTGTGTTCAGGATCTCCCGTGAAGTTTTTCCGCAACAGAGGATCTTGGGTGGCAACGCCCACGGGGCAAGTATTTTGATGGCAAACGCGCATCATGATGCAGCCCAATGTTACCAGCGGCGCGGTGGCAAAACCGAATTCCTCTGCACCAAGCAATGCAGCAATTGCTACATCGCGGCCGGTTTTGAGTTGTCCGTCGGTTTCCACGGCGATTCGGCTGCGGAGATTGTTGAGTACCAGGGTTTGGTGAGTTTCGGCCAATCCCAACTCCCAAGGTAATCCGCAGTGTTTGATCGAAGTTTGCGGTGACGCGCCTGTACCGCCGTCGTAGCCTGAGATCAGCACGACATCGGCGTGGGCTTTGGCGACACCGGCTGCGATCGTCCCAACTCCCACTTCTGACACCAATTTGACGCTAATCCGCGCTTCCCGGTTGGCATTTTTCAAGTCGTGAATCAATTCTGCCAAATCTTCGATCGAATAAATGTCGTGGTGAGGCGGAGGCGAAATCAAGCC
>NZ_JAEQCB010000210.1:11619-12102 GCF_020738785.1 Microcoleus sp. PH2017_05_CCC_O_A
TGAGGCGGAGGCGAAATCAAGCCTACGCCGGGAGTTGAGTGCCGGACTTTGGCAATCCACGGGTATACTTTTTTACCGGGTAACTGTCCGCCTTCTCCGAGTTTTGCCCCTTGCGCCATCTTGATTTGGAGTTCCTTCGCTTGGGAAAGGTACAAGCTGGTAACGCCGAAACGCCCGGAAGCAACTTGTTTGATCGCACTGTTTTTCGAGTCACCGCGATCGTTTGTCCAAGTATATCGATCGGGATCTTCGCCACCTTCACCAGTGTTCGATTTGCCACCAATGCGGTTCATCGCGATGGCTAAAGATTCGTGGGCTTCTTGGGAAATCGAACCATAACTCATCGCCCCGGTTTTGAAGCGTTTGATAATAGATTCGATCGGCTCAACTTCCTCAATCGGAATCGATTCCCGCTGCTTGAATTCCAGCAAACCGCGTAGGGTAAAATGCTGTTGACTTTGTTCGTTAACCAGCCCGGAATAC
>NZ_JAEQCB010000211.1:0-7865 GCF_020738785.1 Microcoleus sp. PH2017_05_CCC_O_A
TTTATTCCTGTAGTTTTAGGACTGTGGACTAAAATTACCAACGTAGATGTCTAACATTGACTACTTTTGGGTAGCTTTGTCCATGTTTTTACGAGCGGTAGACTCGCACCAAATATTCAAACCAGCCCTCCGAGTCCATCATCCCCGACCGCTTTTGAATAGCGCCAGCCGCTGCAAGTTCTGGTTGAGTTCGATCGTTCTCTAACACGTTACAAATTGTTCCAAAACGCTACATTTCTACAAATCATAAAGCAAACTTCAGGCTTATGCTTAACATTAACCCACTAGAGTAATACCAATTTTTTATGAAGCTGCATAGAATCCGATCCCCCCTAGCCCCCCTTAATAAGGGGGGGACAAGATTCCGCTCAAAGTCCCCCTTCTTAAGGGGGATTTAGGGGGATCAAGATATGTGCAACTTCACATTAAATTGGTATAACAACGCCCTAGTAAGAGCGCCCCACAACAAAACTCAACTGTTTTCACACCAAAAACCATGATAGAAAAAATTTTAGTAGCCGTCGCCGGTCGCGGCTTGTGCGAAGAGATGTTTAATATGTTGATGGACATCCCTTCCTTGCAACAAAGCTCTGTCACCGTTTTGCACGTCGTGCCGCAGCAAGTAACTTCCGATGGCATGGCCGACAAGTTGGAAGAAGGAGGAAAGATTTTAGCACAAGCAGTGCAGTCTTTGAAAATAGATCCCAGCAAAGTCAATCCGCGGCTGAAACAGGGAGACCCGAAAACCACAGTTTGCCAAGTCGCAGAAGAAGAACAATCCGACTTAGTAATTATGGGTTCGCGGGGATTTGGACGGCTGCAATCGATTTTGGAAAACTCAGTCAGTCAGTACGTTTTCCAGCTAACATCGAGACCGATGTTGTTAGTAAAAGACGACATCTACGTCAAAAAAATTAGGCGCGTCATGGTGGCGCTCGACAAGTCAGAATCTGCCAAACAGTCATTGCAGCTTGCGCTATCTTTGGTTAAAGAAGTGAGTGGCGGGCAGATAATTCTAGTACACGTCACCAAAGATTTGACGGGAAAATACACCGAAGATGTGACAGCAAATGCTGAAAAAGACCCCGTATTGGCTGAGGGAGTAGCACTGGCGAAACAAATGGGAGTTAGCTACCGTTGCGTGAGTGCTACAGGTAAGCCCGGTGAAGCAATTTGTCAGATTGCAGAGGAAGTGAATGCAGATTTGTTGGTCATCGGTTCCCCGGATCGGCGGCCAAACGTTGCTAAAAATTTCCTGGATCTCGATCGACTCCTAGGAAATTCCCTATCAGATTACGTGCGAGTCTACGCCAACTGTCCCGTCTTGCTAGCCCGGACGATCGTCAGCTAAACTCTCAATACTAATAGTTAACAAAAAAGCGCCCCAGCAAAAAACTGTTGGCGCTTTTTTTACAACTAGCTTTCACCAGAAATAAATAGCAGCAGTTGCTACTCTTTTCCGCCTTGACGGCTAGCGGTTTGAATGTACAGAATGATTAGAAAAACACTGGGAACCAATACAAACAGAATGGTTGCCACAAACCCTAAATCGTTAACTTCCATGAAGACCCCCGCCTGTATCGGAAAATAGGAAAATACACACCACTAGGATATCACTCAAAGGCAAAAGGGAAACTGGAATGGAGCAGAAGGTAGCACCAGACAGTTGAATAGGTAAAAAATCCACATTCAAAATCCAAGAATTTTTATTTCCTAATGCCCCATGCCCCATGCCCCATGCCCCATGCCCCATGCCCCATGCCCCATGCCCCATCCCCCATCCCTCCGCTTCACTTCGCCCACCGGCAGTTAAGGCTTAGTCTTGACGCTCACCGGGCCGTTGACCATAGTTTGACAAGCCAACCGATAGTTTTCGGGCTTTTTCTTGAGCTTGCGGTTCTCAAAGTCAGTGCGTGGCGACAGATTTTCACTACCCTCAACAATTTCCACAATGCAGGTGCCACATTGACCGATGCCCCCGCAATTCATCATCTTTCCCGAAAACGTGTATAAGTCGATGCGGTTTTCTAGAGCTTTGAATCTCAAATTGGCTCCGTCTGCTGCGATGACTTCCTGATTTTCCTTCACAAACTTGATATTAGCCATTGCCGATCCCTTAACGCAGTTGACATAGAACTCTATTACAAAATATTAAGTGAAGTGTCGGATATTTAACAAATGTCTAATTGCCTTTTTTGATTCAAGGACACGTGGCCTAGCTATCCCGACAAGGAATAGCCCCAACCCAACTCAACCCAACCCATTTTAGATTTTAGATTTTAGATTTTAGAATTGGGAATGAGTGATGAGTGGGATTGACTGATGCAGATCGTGGCTTGGAGTTGAGGTACAGTGGGCTTTTTTTACCAGAAAGAATTGGTTGAAAGCCGGAACCATTGTCGGGAGAAATTAAAATCAGACTATTCATTCCTCCAATCCTCTTCCTTCAAGGTACAGGTCGAGGTCGCTGTCAACTGTCAACTGTCAACTGTCAACTGATATCAAGGAGCATCCGAGAGGTTATTAGTGGGAAGATTGCTCACAGCGCGCTGGAGAGACGAAAGCCCCAGGTTGTAGTTGACAATTGCCGACAATCGGTTTCTCTCAGCCCTAGTCAAATCCGTTTCCGCCTGAATCACATCCGTCTGAGTGCCGACGCCAGCTTGAAACCGGAGTCTGGCCAGACGCAAAGCTTCCCTCGACTGCAAAACTCCGGCTTCAGAAGTTTCGATATTCTCAAAACTCGACTCCAAACCAAAATAAGCTTGTTCAACTTCTCGGCGCACCTGGTTGCGGATTTGGTCAAATCGACTTTCGGCGATCGAGATATCGGCATCCCGCTGCTTCACCCTCGCCTTCACCGCGCCCCCGTCGAAGAAATTCCAAGTCAAATTGGCTTGTACCGCATACCCACTGGCCCAGCCGCGAGTTGAAAACGGTCTCGTATCGTCAGTAGTTAGCCCTTGAAAGTTGTAGGAACCAGTGACATTAACTTGAGGTAGCCCCCCCGCCCGAATCGATCGCCTCTGTTGCTGGCTGATATTCCTCTGTACTAACTGCTGTTCCAACTCAGGGCGATTCTTAAAAGCCTGCACGATACTCTCTTCCAAAGACAGCCTCCAGGAGCCAGCTTGCTCCACCGGGTCAGCCGCCGTCAAGTTCGCCGACTGACTGATATTCAAAATCTCAGCCAGCCGCCGCTGGGCCACTCGCTGATCGCGACGGGCCACGGACAGTTGCTGCACTTCGTTGGCCACATTTGACTGAGCCTGCAACACAGCAAAGCGGGTTCCCACCCCGGCGCGTTCCAAAGCTTCCGCATCCCGCAAACTTTGCTGGGCATTTCTCACCGAAGCTTGGCGGATAGCAACTTGTCCGTCGGAGTTTTGCAGGTTGTAGTAAGCCTCAGCAGTGTCGAAGCGGAGTTGCTCGGCTTGGCGTTCCAAATCCAGTTCCCGAAAGCGCAACTGTTCCCTAGCCGCGCGGATATTAGCGTTGCGGCGGCCGAAAATGTCTAGATCGTAGCTCAACTGTAAAGTGTTGTTGAGACCGATGGTGCCGAAATTTTGAAACTCGGGAGAATTGGTCGGAAGTTGGCGGCTGACGGGTAAATTTGCATTCTGGCGAAGTCGAGTCTGCACTCCAATCTGTCCGCTGGCGCTGACTTGGCGGGTTGCGGCCATTTGAAAAGTCAGATCTGGAAATAAAGCAGCCTGCTGTTCGCGCACGCCCGATCGATTTTGTTCGACTTGTTTCTGGGCGATTTGCAAAACTTGACTGTTGCGGCGGGCCAGATCGATCGCCTGCTGCAAAGTAATTGACTGAATTTCCTCGATTCTGACATCCTCGGGCTTTGTCGGAAACTGTAGCGGATTCGGGTTGGGTGCTAGGGAAGCCGGGGGCTTGGTGTCTAAAATGCCCTTCGGGGTCAGAGGCGGGAAAGTTTCATTCGGAGTGCCGCGGGGAACTGGTGCTGGCAAATTCGGCACCGGAACATTGTTGGGGTTGCTCGGGACAGGTTTCTGCCGATTGTTTGCCGGTGCTGGTTTTGGAGACTGCGCCAAATACTCCTGCTGCTGGGTTGATGGGGCAGCCGGAGCAGCCTGTTGGGGCTTTGATGCTTGGTCTGACTCGGTTGGGAGAGTTGCTGCCGTAGCTTCCCCAGGTTCCTGAGACTCCGAGGTTGGTGGGTTTTGGGCGATCGACTGTTGTGGATCTTCTGATGTTGGTTCTGAGGATGTGTTGGAGGTCGATCGAATATTCTGCGCTAATTCGATCGGATTGCTAAGGGGGGAACCGTCCTGAGATTGAGCCGGAGGCTGTGCTGAAGCACTCTGTCCGGCGTTGCTGAAAGTAATTGCAGCGCCCACTCCGACCACCACGATTTGACGAAAAACACGCATAATTTTTTAATTACTTTGCAATTCTAGAGACAATTTTAGAGCAAGATTGAGGTCTCAAGTTTCTAGTTTGGTTCCTGAACTCGACAGTTGCAAGTCACAATTACCGTACTTGTCTTGCTTGTAAAGGCTTGATTCAAAATTTACAATTGAACTTCAGCAGTTGCCAGACCGATCGCCCCCGAGATTAGTTCCTCTACGCCACTTACCGGCCAAATCCGGGTTTTCAGCGATTTTTCGAGCTGTTCTACCGTCATGTCGTCAAGAAAACGAGGTTCCCCCTGTTTTAGCATAACCGAGGGCAGGAGGATACCATCTCCCAAGTCTTTTCCCTGCAAAGCTTCGAGTAAATCTTGCCCGGTGAGCAAACCCGTAACAGTGATAGTTTGTCCCCAGTAGCGGCTGGACAGTGCCACCATGTTGACAGACAAGCCGGGAATTTGGTTTAGTTGTTGTGCGATCGGCAAAAAAGCCTTTTCAACAGCATTTCCCACCACCCAAACCAACCGGCGCGGCCCAATAACCGGCAGCGGTTGCAGCTTAGCAAAAGCCGTTTCAAACTGCCCAATAAACTGCCGAATCGAACCCACACCGTTACCAATTTGGGGATAATCTTCATAATCCGCCGCCGACGGCAAATCCAAACCCGCGATTAAAAACCACTCATCAGCCAGCCAAATACAGCGCGATTTTGAATTTCCCCTTACCACAGGGAAGTTTAAATCTTCTAAATCTTCTAACTCTTCTCCCCCCCTTAGTAAGGGGGGGCTGGGGGGGGTGAATTTTGAACTTTTTTTATTAGCCTTTTTACCGCCTTTCCCTTGACTCAAAACAGCTTGAATTTTCTGCACTTGCGCGATAACTTCCCGCGCTTTTTCGGCAGTTACAGCAATCAATTCATCTTCCGCAGGACGAAAGCGAGTCAAACCCACCGGCACCACAGCCACCGAAGCCACAGCCGGGATATTTCCCGTATGAAACTTTGCCAAATCCAACAAAGTGCGTTCCAAATGTTCGCCATCATTAATCCCCGGACAAACCACAACTTGAGCGTGAATTTGCAAGCGGCGCTCTTGAAACCATTTAACTTGTTCTAAAATCTTCCCAGCCCGAAAATTTTTCAACAAGCGAATTCGCACATCCGGTTCCGTAGCGTGCACGGAAACATAAAGAGGAGAAAGCCGCATTTGTTCGATTCGGTTCCATTCTTTTTCAGTCAGATTCGTGAGAGTCAGATAGCTGCCATAAAGAAAGCTGAGGCGGTAGTCATCATCCTTGAGATATAAAGTTTCGCGCTTTCCCGGAGGCTGCTGGTCGATAAAGCAAAAAGGACAGCGGTTGTTGCACTGAATTAATCCGTCGAAGAGGGCGGTTTCAAATTCCACACCTAAGTCTTCGTCATACTCTTTTTCTATTTCCAACTTGTGAGTTTTGCCTTTAGCATCTAAAACTTCTAGTTCCAGAAATTCATCGGCGCACAGGAATTGATAGTCGATCAAGTCGCGGGGTTTTTGGCCGTTGATGGCAACGATGGAGTCTCCGGCATCAAATCCCATTTCGGCGCAGATGCTGTCGGGGATAACTTTGGTAATTCGGGCTGGTCTGGTTGATAATTCGCTCATAAGTTCGCGATGATTTTTTATATTTAATAAATTATTTTTGACAATTTTTGGGAGATTAGGACTTACGCACGGGTGGCGATCGACAACCTGGTTTTTATCCAAATACTTGCTTGAGGCCCTCTATCTCGGTTGAGAACCCGGTTTCTTTGTTTGGAGTGGGTCGATAACTATAGCGGTTCTCAGAAAGATGAGGTATGTTGTTGGGCTTGGGCCCTCTTAGTTGAACTGGTTATACAAGCTGTCAGTCATACCTCATCTTTTTGAGAAAGGCTATATATATTTGAATGTGTAAATATTATTATCACAATTAGCGTCCTTTGTCAACTTTGTTGCCCAGCATCGAGCGTAGTAATTTGTTAGACTTTATATTTTTTTGAGAGTTACGATACCGCTGTCTACAATCTGAATTGTTAGCTCGTAGCCATCCATCAATGACATACCAATAAGTGGATCTGAATCAGCTTCATCAATTGGTATAGTAACTGGCTGACTATCCCAGAGAATAGTTGCTTCATAGATATCAAATATACTCTCACTGCCGTCAGCTAGTATTGCCCGTCCTCGTCTCTGCCAAGGCAATCCTAAAATAACAACCAAATCTGGTGGTAGAGATAGCCAGCCATTAAAACCCGTATCTACAACAGCATCTCGCTCGTATAGTTCACCGTTATTGCTGTAGATGGATATGCGAAGAATTGGTTCATAATCGCCGTTAACTACTCCTGTAATCATTTGGCTTTTTGGATGCGACCGGCACCAAAACGACGCACATAGGTTGAACCAACGCGCACGATCCATATCTGAGCAGTGGGGTACTTTGTTCGGAGTCGGCTACAGGCAACTATCTCGTTACTATCGATCTCCCATGCAGATGTCTCAATATCGATCGCCACAATTTTACCTTTGTTACTCGGCTCAACTTGCGATCGCACTATGCGATCGTATATCTCATCGCCAAGTCGTGCAAACTCTTGCTTGCTATAACGGGGTTTCAGAATAGTCATCGCAGTTCTCTGTGGTTGTCAACTTAATTATACACTTTTAACTTTCAGACGATGTTTACATTTACCAAATCAACTGAATTAGCTTTAATATAATGCTTAATGTTGGGCAACAGCATAAAGCATTATATTTTTTCCATACACTGCCCTGCAATTTGCACGCGAAAAGTTATTCCCGATCGCATTGGCTGCCATCCGAGTTGCATCGCTTGCCGTATCCATTGTGCTACATCAGAGGGTGTTACTGGTATTACTTTGTTGGATCGAAGACAATCTTGAGGGTGAGGTCGATCGGTCGATCGACTGCAACATGAAGATTTCCGCCATGAAAGCATTCTTGTGTATAAGTAGGTTGTCTGCGGATTAGCCAGATGAAATGCTCTCCATCAACTATGATTTTTCTTGTTCCTTTTCTCGGTATTGACATAGCTTGTTTTAGCTTAAATATTTCAGCATTTTCAATAAGCACCGAGAAACCGGGTTTCTGACCTCTCGTGCGTAAGTCCTATGTGCTTTCTAAATCTTCCCGGTCAGATGAAAAAGCGGTAATGTTTGTCCGGTCATTGCTTGCTGCCAAGATTGGTGAAAGCTTGCTGCTCAATGTCATACTGCTTTACATGGGCATATCATATCATGTCCGGTCGATTGACCGCGATCGAGACCGTTTGTAGTGTGGACTTTAGTCCGCAAAATCCTGCGGACTAAAGTCCGCACTACGAACTTGATGATGGTTATTTTAGTTACCCACGATCGCATACCACAAACTCACCATCAAACACAAACTCGCTAAATGCTGAGGCATCAAAGATTTAATCGATCGCTTGGCAATTTTCTGAGTCACA
>NZ_JAEQCB010000212.1:0-7219 GCF_020738785.1 Microcoleus sp. PH2017_05_CCC_O_A
AAGCCTCAAATGATTGCAGAGCAATTATTTGAGGTTTTGAGAATTCTGAATTCTTTTGAAATTAAATCCGATCGAATATCTGCGGAATGTGGGTTATAAAATTCTTGTGGGATTTGTTCCAAAGAAACGTATGAGGGTGGCGACTTTTGGTTGCCGATATTGACTGTTAGGAATTCACTTGTTGGAGTTGGGTTCGTACTAGCGGCGGCGGTAGCACTTGTTGTCGCTGGAGTGCTTGGTGTTGCACTCACGGCATTCGCTATTCGGTTAGGGTCAAAATTTCCCCTAATTTGTCCGAGTTGGGCGAGTTGGTTCCACCGCTCAAACGGGTCGATTTTTTCTTCTCTTGGAGTTGGAATTAAAGGTGGGGGTACTAACGGTTTGAGTATGGGGGCCGGTGCGGGTGTTCTTGAGGGTACTCTTTGAGGTATGGGTGCAGGTAGTGTTACCGTCCGCACTACTGTTCTGGGTGCGGGTAGGGGTTCGCGTAGAGGAGTAGGTGGCGGTGCAGCGCTCCGGGTAGCGACTAGACGCGGAGTTCGAGGATTTCGTGGGGCTCTTGACGGTTTGGGCGACGGTTCTGTTTTGGGTTTTGCGGTTTTTTGCGGTTTTTCGGCTAACAGTTTTTGTTGGTCTTGGTAAGCTAATTTAGCCAGCAACTCCGGTTTTTCATCTTTAATGGTGGGAGAAGAGCTTTCTTTTGGTGTTGATTGTGCGATCGGTTCGCGAGGTGATTTAGGCTTGATAAATTGCCAAATCAGCAGTCCTAGCAATAGTATTCCACCAGTCAATAGCAGCATTGTCACTGCTCTAGGAACGCCTCTTTCGGAAACAGGCGGCGGCAGTGGTCTTTCCTCATCTTGAGCGAGTTGATATTGAGTTTCAAGTGTTAGGGGTGCATTGGGGTCAAAGTTAGCAATGAAGTTCTCGTCAATGTCATCATCTTTCGAGGGGGAAGGGGAAGGATTTGGAGAAGGGGGGAATGGGGGAGAGGAAGAGGGGGAGAGTGCGGGATTCGTGTTGCTGCTGTCAGTTTTATTTCTATCGACTGATGTACTCGCATTATTTATATTTTTTGTTGTGTGGAAATTGGGAGAATCAGGGCTGATATTTATTGGATTTTCTGCTGGTGGAGTTGTTGAAGTGTTCATGATTTGCTGATTGATTTTTTTTTGTTTTCAAGTAGATTGCAGTAGATAGCAACTCTTTTCAATCAAAGGAATTAAAGATTTTAAGCTGCCGTGCATTAAATTTGCAGATTTGGTTGGTGTAATGGGTGGGAAAAACCGTCAATTCTTCTCCCTCTCCCCTCTCCCACTCCCCCAATCCCCCCTCCTCTACTCTTCCCTTCTAAGGTTTGAATTCGACAATTCGGGAAATTTCTAATCCGGCTGCTCTCAAAGAGTGAATAGTCTTCTCTAATTCATTAGCGTTTTCTTTGAGAGGGGATTTGGGAATTTCTACGGCTTCGACGGTGAAGGTTCGATTAAACTGTTCTCGGCTTTCTCCAATGCCTTGTTCCAGCACGACGCGAGTAGCAATTACATCTATTTCCCAAACTCCTCTTTTTATTTCTCTCGGTTCTGAGATGTGAGAGATATAAACTCCTGAGCGGGTTTTTCCTGAATAGATGGTGTTGGGAACGAGTTTGGCGAGTTCGACAAGGGAAGCTTTACCAAACTCTGATTCCATCATCAACGAACCCATCCAAGCAGTTGTAGGAACTTTGGCACTGCCTTTAACTTTAATGCCGGGGTCTGGATCATTTGTGCCAGGAATTTTGCCTGACCAAGCCCAGGTTAAATTGACCCAACTGGATACGAAAGTTTGGATGATTTTTGGCTCTCTGTACAGTTCATCTTGTTCTGCAATTCGGGCTGCGGTTCCGTCTTTTAACTGGACAAAGGTAACTTTTCTTTGAGATAAGGCTCTCAAACTGACTGTATTCACTAAAACAGCAATTGTCAGGAGGAAAACAAAGCTTGTTAGCAGGACAAAGCACAAGGCTAAGGTGTTTTTAGATTCAGGGAGTAAGGGTTGGGATTGTGAAAATTTCATGGTTTTATTGGAGGGGGAAGGGGAAGGGAGAGGGAGAGTGGGGGAGGGGAAGGAAAAACAAGTTATTAGTAATGAAGGGGAAGGGAAAGGGAAAATTCAGGTTATTGTTAGCTTTTATTGAAGAAAGAACAACAAAAATTTATCCTTTTTTCCCCTTCCCCTTCCACTAAATGAGTTTTCCGGCAATAACGCCGATCGCGTTACTGGCAATATCTGTAAGCTGTTTGGTGCTATTGGCGATCGCACTGTACAAAGCAGTTCCTCCACCCTTGGCTATTAACACGGCAAGAATGGGAGAAAACACAGCTAAAAAGAATAAAAAGGCGATATCTGTAACTAGCTCTGCATCAGATTTGACAATCACTATGGCGACTAAGCCAACGACGATGTTGTAGCCCAATTGCACTCCAAATAACGACATAAATCCTATTAACCAAGCCCAGATGGGTTTTCCTTGCAGCGGCAGCAGCGACAAGCCCATTGCAATCGGTCCGAATAGAGCTGTTAGCAACAATGCTGCTTCTAAAATATTGACAAATGCCCACTGTACTGCTCTAAGAATTAAGCGAATGATAGGCAAGACAGTAGACCTAAAAACTTGTCCTGCAAAATCGCCATTTCCTATATCCTGAAGATTGGCAACATTGCCTAAGTTTTCGACAAATCGCTGCAAGCTTGTGAGAGGTCCTCCATTTTGCTGTTCGGCTGCCTGAAGGATTTGTTGAGCTGGCTGTTTTTTGCTGTTCCAGCATTCCACTAAAGCTGATCCAACTTTGCCCTGACATTCGCTGTAGAGTTTCTCAATCTCTTCTTTTCCAGCACTGGTGAGGTTAACGTCGCTCAGGGCAGTTCTGAAGGTCATTTCTCCGACTTGAATCTTCATAATTTCTTGCACTTGAGTGCTGCCTACAGCTTTGATGAATTTGATGCTCTCAGCTAAGACTTTACCGTTGTTACTGAGAAATACTACAATCACAAGCGGCCAGATAAACATGGCTACTAGCTCTGACCAAGACTGTTTTTCGATGATTTCTTTGCCACTGGTAACAGCGAGGTAAGTAACAGATATTCCCGCCAGAATTAGTCCTAGTTTGACCAAGGCAATCCAGAGAGAGGATTCTTGAGTGTTGAAGGTGTTAAACCAAACTAAATTCCACGATTCGACGGTTTTTTGAGAGACTTCTATGGCATCAGATAGAGTGTCCAGGGCTTGTCCTGCTGTGCTAGTTTGGGCAATAAATTGTATTAGCATCGCGGTGTCTCCTTGTTGTAATTTCAGTCTTTGCTTGCCCCCAAGGTGATGCCTCCCGGCATTTGAAACAGTCCGGCTTGAGTAGAAGAAGCGGTAGCCGCCGCAGCATCCTGCCGTCTCTGGGCTGTGTTAATTTCGTTGAGTTCTTCAGCTTGTTGAGCATTGAGAATGTTGGCAAAACTGCGATCGATTTGAGCTTGCTGGCCCTGCATGACTAAAGCACTTTGATTTTCTGCTGATAAGGCTGCTTGCTTAGCTGCGATCGCACTTTGTTGAGATATGTTTCTCATAATGTTCTGTGTGACATCTTGACCTTCTGAATCAGCACCCAATTCCATTGAATTTTGGCTCTCGCGATTAGTTTGCTCTACGTTCTGCTGGACAATTTCTTTCATCTGAGCTTGCTTTTGTTGAGCTTCTTTACTTAGAGTGGCTTTATTGGCTTCACTGACAGCACTTTCTCTTTCTGCGAGTTCTGCGGTATTCTCTTTGAGGCTGTAAGAATCTTGCGGTCTCTTCTCTAAAACAGCGGATAGTTTTGTCCCTTCGCTTTCGGAGGTGTTGCCGTCCATTATGCTTTTAACTGCTTCTTTTAGGTCTGGAACTTTCAATTCTCCCAGGAATGAAGAGAGGGTTGACTCTATTTCACTGCTGAATTCTTCGACTTTGTTTAACAAATTGTCCCAGATGCCTGAGATACTGTCGGAGATGGTGGAGATGGTATCTGAAATTTCGCCTGTTATGCCGCTAATTGTGTTTTCTATACCTCCTATTTCTTTCGGGTTGCTCAAGAAGTTATTAGCTGATTGTTGGATTTGGCTTTCTATTTGTTGATTGGGAACTGTGAAGCTGGAGCGGTTGAAAGTGCTGCTGTTAGGATTGTTTAAGCTGGGAAGCTGTGTTGCAGTCGGATTGCTGTCAGAGGTTTGAGCTTTTGCTTCAACAGAATTTAGTATTAAGCTCAGCCAAATTGCAGGAATGCCGAGGGCAAGTTTGACAAGAAATTTCGGTGATTTCATCGGTTTTTCTCCGTCTAGCTAGCAATAAGGTCTTGAGGGGATTTGTGTCCATTAATATCAGTGACTGCATTCTTGCCAATATTGGTTAATGAACGTCCTTCTTTAACGGCTTGTACATATTCAGAGGCAAATTGTTTGAGTGCTAGTAGTTGCCCTTTTAACGTATTGGGATATTGAGCCATAACTCGCGCACGAGCAATCAATTCAGCTTGATTGTTAGCCACACTTGCTAATATCATTTCGCCTGGATAGTATCGGCTTTGCCAGAAACGACCTCCTTTTTCAATTAGCCAATTGGAATAAAGGTCTGCCGCTCTAGGAAGGAAAGCTTCTGTGGCATTTTGGCTAATAATTTCAGCCGGATATCCCAAACGTTTGATCCAAGAAGTGGCTCCGTTTGATGTCAATCTTCCGGTAATTCGATACACCATGTTTTGCATAATCATAGTTCCCGCACTACAGTCGCAAATACTGTCGATATCTTGGGATAGCAAGAGCACTGAAATGCCATTCTTTCTACCCACTGCACAGAGTTCCCCTACTACTTCAGCAAATCCGTCTTTTTTAAACAAAATCGAAAGTTCGTCTCCGATAAATAGGCTTTTAGGGTGAGAAAGTGCGTTGCGGATGCAAGCAGCATGGGCGTTAATTGCCATCAGGTATTGGTCTTGTTCGTTGCCCAAACCGCTAAGGGCAAAAAACTTAACAGCGGGTTCGGGTGAAAATGTACTCGGCCTGCCAATTGCTTTTCCTAAAGGTGAGGCTAGTAATGCGTTGCATTGAGTGATAATTTGGTTAATGGCGATGCGGTCGAAGTCGGTAAAGTTTTGCAGATTTAGTTGCTCTTTTGTGCAGAACTTTAGGAGGTTTGTGAGGGTTGGCATTTCTTGCCAAGCGGTCGATTTCCAGCCTTTTTCAAAGGCTGTATTGTAGCGCTCGATAATGTCTGGGTCTTCCAGAAATTTTTTCAGAGTTAGCAGCAAAATGGCATCTACTCGCTGCGCTAATTTGGGGTCGTGGACTTTGCTCATGCTGATAATAGTCAGCGCTTTTCTGATAAACTCTTTCCATTGGTCTAGTCGGCGCGATCGCTCTTCTCTATCAAAGCGTCTCAAATCGGGTATTTCGAGTAGATTTGAGCTGCCGGAGGTGATGTCGTAGTAAGCACCTTCGTCTCCTAACAGTTTTACTGCTGTCTCAAAGGTGCTGCCGCTTCCTGCTGAGATGTCCATACCGACTACTGGGATATTAGCGGCTAAAGCATCGACCGCAAATTGCCATCCTACAACGCTTTTACCGCAACCGGATTCACCTGTAATAACGGCGCGGCTAGTTTGGTTGTGCATGAGGTCAACGTACACGGGTTTGCCGCCTTTGGTGATGAATTCAACTCCTTTTGAGTCGATGTCCCTTACAGCAGTTAAGGGCAAAATACCGGGGACAGTTTCGGTGTCTAAGGTGAGGCGGCGTTCGTTAATTAGCGAACTGCTGTGCAACAGCCAGCTTACAGTAATGGGCAAAGTTTCTAGCCACAGTTGCCAAGCAATGTTGCGCTCTCTTAATACCTTGGCAGAGCCGAAGCTGTGAGACAGCATTTGGCAAGCGTGTGTTAGTTGCTCCGGCGTTGGTCGGTAGACTAAGAAGGTGACAGCAGCGTGAATTGCTCTTGCACCTTTGTACATTTTTTTCTGGGCTTCAAAGGATTCTTCCTGTTTGACTTCTGCTCCTACATCGCGACCTTGACCTTTTTCTAAAGCGCGTTTTTTGGCACTTTTAGATTGTTTAGCTTGCCTTGCTAAGTTGTCTTGAATAATAAAGTTGGGAGCGGCGCTAATTTCGACAACGGCTTCAGTGTCGCGGACGTAGCTGTTGCTCATAATTTTCCAGAGCCATTGCAGTTGCTCTCTGGTATTGAGCCAAACGAATGATGAAATCCGAGTACAGCCGGGAGGTAGAGTCGGGGGTGGAGTGGCAATACTCCCCTCAACCTTACCTTTTGGCTTAACACCGTTGCTAGTACCGCCACTCAAAATGTCACGGCGACTGCGACACTCCACTGTTTTGTTGGCTTTCTAGGAGAAATAACAAGGCCAAAATTTGAGCTTCACTATAGGAATTGTTGCGAAGCCTTTTATCAAAAGCAAGAAATTTTCTCAAACAAAAACTTGCTTCCTTATAACGTTTCATTCCGAATAATATTTTTGCTTTATAATACCAAATTCCTGGATCTTTGGGCGCAATCTTAATCGCTTCGTCAAAAGCTTTTAAGGAAGTGAAGTAGTCTCCTGCAAGATACTTAGCATAAGCTAAGTTTACCCAATCTGCTGCTGTAGGTTCAGTGGGTATCAAAGAGATGTCTGGCAAATTTTCTAAATAAGCATTAACCGGAATCCCCCAACCAAATTTGGTGACAACGCTACCTCTAGACCGCTTTTGAGCATTTTCAACTTGTGATTGTTGTCTCTGGGATAGTTCTCCTGGACTAAGGGCAGCCAGTCTAGGAACTTGATCGTCACCAAGACCGTGAACAGCAATTACTTTACCATCAGGTGTCACTACCGCCCCACCACTCATTCCACCAACAGTCCTGGCATTGTAAGCGACTTTATAACCCTGCTCAAAGCCCCTATCATCAATATAATCTATTTTTCCCGGAACCCATTCAAATTCTAAGGAAATTTCCTTACTAACAGGGTATCCAGTAATAAATACTTCATCACCTTCTTTAATCGTGTCGAAATTTTTAAACTGAAGAGATTTATAAGGACAGCCACGCTTTCCTATATAAAAAGCAGGGCTATTTCGTTCTAGACAGTAGACAGGGTTTAGGTTTAGAGTTTAGAAGTCGGATTCACCCTAACTTATGATTTATGAGTTCCCTAGCAATTGT
>NZ_JAEQCB010000213.1:0-7190 GCF_020738785.1 Microcoleus sp. PH2017_05_CCC_O_A
ATTGTGCTTTGTATTATATACGAGTTCCTGCGAGCGTCAACATGGCAGGTAAAAAATTATAATCAGTCCAAATGCAGATTTCTCTGACGCAAGACGCCCGCATCTGTAATCCAATGGCACGGGGGCAAAAACAAATTGAACCAGGGGCAAATAGTCTCGTGCGGCCACAATTTGCTCAAAAAGCTACCCAAATAGTCAAGGATGGGTAGCTTTGTCCATAAATTAAGTTACAGTTCCTAACCCATTATCTGAGCCTAAACACCGACATATTTGCAATCGAAACTTACGTCGGTAAAACGATCGTAAACTCACTACCTTTACCCAACTTCGATCGCACCGAGATACTCCCACCCATCCCTTCTACCAACGTTTTGACGATCGCCAAACCCAATCCATGTCCGTCACTAGCTACTTGAATCCCAGCCTGTGGCAAGCGAGTTCGCGCTTCATCTACCCGATAAAAACGTTCAAAAATCCGGCTTTGATCCTGGAGGGGAATCCCCACCCCCCGATCGCGTACCCGAATCATTGCCTGTCCGTCAAAACGATCGATACTCAAGATAATCGGTTGCTCTGCTGCTGAATACTTCACCGCATTATCGATTAAATTGATTAATACCTGTTGAAGCCTGTCTCGATCGGCAATTGCTTCGATACTGGCTGTCGCCTCGACACGGATCGCTCGATCGCTATATTTCTCCGTCATATGGGCGATTTCTGCTACCACATCATTGAGTGACAAACGTTCGAGATGGTAGTGTGCATATCCACTATCGGCTCGCGCTAAGTTCAACAAATCCTGAAGCAGTTGCACCGTGCGCTCGGCTTCTGATGCCGCTGTAGAGAGGGCTTCTTGCTGGTAATCGTTTAAATTGGTACTGCGGCGGAGGACGCTTTGCAAATAACCCACTACCACCGTTAACGGTGTGCGTAACTCATGGGAGACATTGCCGACGAACTGACGCTGATTTTCCAAAGCATCCGCCAGCCGTGCCAGCATCATATTAAAAGTTTGAGCCAATTCCTTGACTTCACTCGGAGCCTGAGTGAGTTGCAACTGGGCTTTGTTCAAATCTGCTGCCGAAATCGCCCCAGCAATCTGGCTTATTTCTTGCAACGGTTGAAGCGATTGGCGAATGCGCAAGGCGATCGCAAAGATGGTGGCGATGGTTGCCAAACAGCAGACGGCAGCTAGCCCCTGGATGGCGGCAATGAGTTGGTTTTGTTCTGATGTGACATCCTGTGCCATATAGACCTTGCCCAGGGGATTGTTCCGCGCTGTGACTGCCCCCCGATACAAAATTAGATAGCGATCGCCCACTGGGTACACCTGGGGTTTGAGCGGCATATCGGCGATCGACATCACTTCATCGCTCACTTGACTCGATTGCGCCAGAAGCTGCTTACCATCGGTACTTTTGACCCAAATTGCCAATCCGGGCACCGAGACATTATCGATCGTTTTTTGCAGCCCCGTGGCAACTGGCAACATCTCGCTATAGAGTTCGACATCGCGGGGAAACCGAGTAGCAATATACTCCACTTGCTGAGTATGTGTGGTAATCAAAAGCTGCTGCATTTTCCAGCTCGTCCACACCGCGACGCTGCTCAAGCCCAGAATTGACAGCAGCGAGATTTCTACGGTGAGCCGAAATTGCAACGATGCCGGATCGAAATGTTGCTGCTTGATTTTCTGGAGCTTCGCTCTAAATCTATCGATCGGTTGCATTGGAAAACCTTGTGGTGCAGTATTTTCAACCGAAATTGAGTGTCACTATTCTTATTTTATCATTATTGCGCTGACATCCTAGCCATAAATGATTTTGATCTAAACATTAGCTGAGAAATTCAAGAAATTATCCTACCAATTACTTATCATTTTCTCATGAGAAACTCTGTTTACCAGAAAAATGGGTTTAAAGCCCCGTCCTTTGAGGACGGCTTTACAAAGTGTCTTGACGGATTGTAAAAGGAATGTATAATGCAGCAAGGAGGTGATGCAACTGTTTAATCTGGCGTATGAGTTTAAGCTAAAACCAACAACGTCACAAGTTCCCATCTTTGAGGATTGGTTGGAGCAATGTCGCCGTGTCTACAACTATGCTTTGAGAGAGCGTAAAGACTGGTACAAATCTCGCAGTTGTCGGATTGACGCTTGTTCCCTTCACTCGGAATACATTATTCCAGCGGATACACCCAGACCGACCTATTCAAGCCAATGTAAAGCGCTAACTGCGTATCGAAAAAGCAGCCACCAACTAAAGCAAGTTCAATCGCAGGTGCTGCAACAAACTTTACGTCTCTTAGAAAAAGCGTTTGTCAGTATGTGGGAACAAGGACACGGATTTCCCCGCTATAAAAAAGTCGGGGCTATGCGTTCCTTCGTGTTCCCGCAGATGGGTGTTGGGGCGATTGAAAACTCAACGGTAAAATTGCCTGTTATAGGCAGTGTTAAATTTCGTCAATCTCGCCCCATTCCAAGCGGTGCAACAGTCAAACAAGCTAGAATCGTCAGACGAGCTTCTGGCTGGTTTGTAATGCTAACCTTGCAATGGGATGTCAGTGTACCGCAGGCAATGCCCCACGGTTCATTCCTTGGAATTGATGTCGGAATTCTTCACTTTCTAGCAACTTCTAGCGGGAAAACCTACCCAAATCCACGACCTTTTAAGACGCTCCAACGCAAGCTTAAATTGCTGCAATAGCGAGTATCAAGAAAAGTAAAAGGGTCAAAAAACCGAAAAAAAGCGCAAGTAAAAGTGAGTAATCTGCATGAAAAAATTGCGAGTATCCGCAAGGATTATTATTGGAAGTTAGCTCATGAGTTGTGCGACAGTGCAGGTTCAATGTTTGTTGAGAATTTAAACTTGGTAGGATTGGCTCGCGGTATTCTCGGCAAACATTGTTTAGATGCGGGATGGGGGCAGTTCTTCCAGATTCTTGAACAATGCTGCTTGAAGCGCGGGGTATTTTTTCTCAAGGTAGATGCTAGAAAAACCAGCCAGATTTGCCCGAATTGCCTCACAGAAACCGACAAGAAAGAACTGTCCGAGCGAGTTCATTCATGCGGACATTGCGGATATCAAACAGATAGAGATGTCGCAGCAGCACAAGTAGTCTTAATTAGAGGACTTGCAGCCGTAGGACATACGGTCAAGATGCTTTCCGAGGGTAAAGCGGTTGCGCTCCCGGTGACGAAAGAATCCCCGTCCTTATAGGACGGGGAGTGTCAATGGGTGTATTTTTGAGTCAGGTAGGCATTAAACGGCAAGCCAATTGTCGGCAACGAGTCGGTGCTGTCGATCTCGAACAATCGATCGAATCCAAAATGGGATTCAAAGGAATTTAGCAAGCACCATGATTGACTTTCCTGGCTACCAAGCGATTGAGAAATTCTACGAAAGCTCTAGATCGGTGCTGTACCGAGCGCGACGCTGTACGGATCTCGTGCCTGTCATCCTCAAAATATCGAATCGAGAATCTCAGTCACCCCAAGAGATCGATCGATTCCAGTTGGAATACGATATTTTGCGAAGCTTAAATATTCAAGGTGTAGTTACAGCTTACGCTCTAGAAACTTATCCAGAAAATTCTGTCATCGTCCTCGAAGATTTCGGTGGAAAATCTCTTCCAATGTGGCTGGTCGAGCGAACATTTAACCTAGTAGGATTTCTGAATTTAGCAATTAGGCTAACATCAATTTTAGGAGAAATTCATCAGCACAACATCATCCACAAGGATATTAATCCATCTAATATCGTCTTCAATCCCACCACGGGACAGGTGAAGATAGTTGATTTTGGACTCGCTACCATACTATCGCCAGAAAATCCCCTAGTTCGCGATCCCAATTTGCTCGAAGGCACTCTTGCGTATATTTCCCCAGAGCAGACAGGGCGAATGAATCGATCGATCGATTATCGAACTGACTTCTATTCATTAGGTGTGACATTTTATGAATTATTAAGCTATCGACTGCCATTTGAAACGACGGATGCGTTAGAACTCGTCCACTGTCATCTTGCCAGAGAGCCACTCCCACTCCATCAAATCGATCCAGCAATTCCCCTGCCACTGTCCGATTTAGTGATGAAGTTGATGGCAAAAAATGCCGTAGATCGCTATCAAACTACCGATGCTATTTTGGTGGATTTGCAAGCGTGTGTGGATCGAATCGATCGAACTAGCAGTATAGCAGAAAAAGTTACCGAACTCGACAAAACCTCAACTATTACTAAGAATCACCTTGCTTCTACCAGTAACACTACCGGATCGGCAGCACTCGATCTAGCAGCACTAATGAAAGCATCTCAAGCACTTGCTGGCGAAATTGTGCTAGATAAATTGTTAGCAAAATTGATGACAATCGCGATCGAAAACTCTGGCGCACAGCGCGGCTGTTTGCTCTTGCAAAGTAATGGCGAACTAGAAATTGCCGCAATTGTCGAACCCCAAAACGTATCGATTTTACCAGCGATTTCCCTCGATAGTGAAGCTGGTAAAAATTTAGTTTCGCTGGCGATAGTCAATTATGTTGCAAGCACTCAGGAAAGCATCGTCCTCAATCGAGCCGTAACAGACTCTAGATTCGATCGAGATGCCTATATTCGCGCTCGTCAGCCGAAATCAATCCTTTGTACCCCACTGATTTACCAGGGTAAACGTGCGGGTATTTTATATCTAGAAAATAATTTAACGACAGATATTTTTACCCCCCAACGATTAGAAGTTATCCAGTTTCTGTCTACTCAAGCAGCAATTTCTCTCGATAATGCCCAACTCTATAACCAACTAGAATTGCGCGTACAGCAACGCACGATCGAATTGACACAAACGAACGACAGACTTCAATCCGAAATCTTAGAACGCCAAAAATCCGAGCAAATCCTCAGATCGATCGTTGAAGGTACCGTTTCCGCAACTGGTGTAGACTTCTTTCGATCGCTTGTCCGTTCCCTCGCCCAAGCTCTCGATGTCCGCTATGCCTTTATCAGCGAGTGTATGGATGCGCCACCTACTCGCGTGCGGAGTTTTGCCTTTTGGCAGGGAAATGAATTTGGCAACGAGTTCGAGTACGATCTGCACGGTACGCCCTGCGAGCGGATTATTGGTAGTAATAGCTATCAGTGTTTCCCCGCCCAGATCCAGAGCTTATTTCCTGAAGAAAAGGATGAATTGGAGGCAATGGAAGCACAGAGTTATGCTGGCATTCCATTATTGACTTCGATGGGCGATCTGTTGGGACATTTGGCGGTACTAGATGACAAGGAGATGGAATCTAACGAGCGCACGCAGGCAATTCTAGAGATTTTTGCAGCACGGGCGGCAGCGGAGATGGAACGTCTGCAAGTAGAAGATGCCCTGCGAGTTTCGGAAACCAAGTTCTCGACAGCGTTTCGCTCCTCTCCAGATGCGATCGCCATTAGCACCCTCAACGATGGTTGCTACATCGAAATCAATGATAGTTGCTTGCGGATGCTGGGATATCACCGCGAGGAAATGCTCGGACGCAGTACCCTGGAACTGGGGGTGTGGGCAAATCCAGCCGATCGAATCGCGATCGCCCAACAGTTGCAGCAACAAGGTACCGTCAGCAATCTAGAGATCTCGTTTCGCCGTAAATCGGGGGAGATTTTCCCGACGTTGTTTTCTGCCGAGGCGATCTACTTGGAGGACGAACCATGCTTATTAGCGGTAGCGGCTGATATTACTCTACTTAAACAAGCCGAAAAAGCGTTAGCTAGACTAGCCGAAATTGGCGAACTAGCCGCCACGATCGTCCATGAGGTACGAAATCCTCTCACTACGATTTTGATGGGCTTAAATGCCTTTAAAAAACTCCAACTCTCCGAGCGATTTCAAGAGTATCTAGCTCTCTCATTAGACGAAGCCGATCGACTGCAACGCTTATTGAGCCAGATTTTACTCTATTCCAAACCCCAGACACTCGATCGATCTCGACTGGAACTAAATAGCTTCATCTTAGAAACGTTAAGTACCTTACAAACTATCCCTGCGGCTTTGGGAAAACAGCTTGAATTTATCCCGATCGAACCGATTTATGTGTTGGTCGATCGAGATAAATTCAAGCAAGTAATCATTAATTTGATCGTTAATGCCTGCGAAGCAATAGATATCGGCGATGTTATTACCACTAAGCTCGATCGAACCGAACATCACCGCGTTTGTCTGCAAATTCATAATGGTACGCCAATTCCTGCCGATATTTTGCCACGATTGACACAGCCTTTTTTTACAACCAAAGCCAGTGGCACGGGATTGGGTTTGGCGATCGTCAAACGGATTGTGGAAGCTCACGATGGGGAGTTTAGGATTGAGTCGGGGGAGGAAATTGGATCGATCGTCACAGTGAAATTGCCAACTATGTTGTCTTAGAAATACCTCGAATACTATAGAACCCATTTGAGATCTTTGCTGGCGATCGGAGATCGTCAGCTAGAGACGTTTACACGGTTACAGTGACACTCCAGCCAAAGAAGATCGATCTTAATTTTATCTAACGGTTCGGTTCAGCGGCAACCAACTAACTTGAACGATAGACAAAAAAGTTTCGCTCGCCGCTGCAACCGAATTGTTATACAGATTTACCAGCATTTAATTCAAGTACAACCATCGCTATAACTTCCTAGCAGTTATACTGTAAGTCATTGGTATTTTAAATTTTTCCTGGGCGATGAGGTTTGGAAAAGCATTCCAATATTCATCTGAGTGTTCGCCAAGATACTCTATCATCAAACCCGCCTTCACGGTAGTGCCCTGAAGGAAAGGATCAGAGTAAGTTATAATTAGAAATAAGTGTTTGCCATTGCATGATCTGACATTAAAAATTCATTGTTGCCCTAATTGTGGTTCAGAAGAAGTTAGTCGAAATGGTCAAACTCGGCATCATAAACTTTCATTATAAATGCCGAGAATGTGGTCGTCAATTTGTTTTAAATCCAGCAGGTCAGCCTATTACAGAAGAACAAAAAGAATTAATGTCACGGATGCTACTTGAACGTATTTCTCAGGCAGGAATTGCTCGGGTACTTCAAGTGTCAGAAGATACAGTGCAGCGATACGTTAATAGCCAAGCGGCTGCTGTTAAGAAGCAAGTGGAAGTGACTCCCAAAGAAAAAAAGCGCTTGAATGTTCAGATGGATGAGTTATGGTCATTCGTTGATAGTAAA
>NZ_JAEQCB010000214.1:0-11577 GCF_020738785.1 Microcoleus sp. PH2017_05_CCC_O_A
GTAACAGTAAAACAATAATTTGGTTTGTTGGTGAATAGATGCAATGTCATTGCGAGCTCTTAGCGAAGCAATCGCAGAATCTTGAGATTGCTTCGCAGGACTCGCAATGACATAATTAAATTCATCTAGAGCGCCAGAGTTCAAAGCTTAAATTTGGAATAAAATCGCATGAATGTAATCTGGCTACTATTAAAAGCTTCTTGGTTGAATGTTTCCATCGCCATACTCACAGGCTTAATTAGCGGTGGTTGCAGCGCCCAATTAATTGCTCTCATCAACCGCGCCATCAGCGATAATTCCAATCAAAATTTAGTCTGGTATTTTGCTGGATTGGCAGTTTTAGCCCTCATCACCGGAGTTATATCCCAATTTTTGTTAATCTACCTTTCTCAAGAAGCTGTTTACAATCTGCGGCTGAGTTTAAGCCGAGGGATTTTGTCTTCTCCTTTGCGACAGTTGGAAGAATTGGGCGCTAGTCGCTTGCTGGCTACTCTGACTGACGATGTGGGAACGCTTTCCAATACTATATTTGTGATTCCTTTTCTGTGCATTGATATCGCCATTGTGGTTGGATGTTTGATTTATTTAAGTACGCTTTCTGGGGCAGTTTTTGCCGTTGTCTTTGCTTTTTTGGCGGTGACAATTGGCGCTATACAACTGCTGCTCAATAAAATGCGGAAATTCTTCGATTTAGCCAGAGAAGAAAAAGATGTATTGTTTAAGCATTTTCGCAGCATTACTGACGGAATTAAGGAACTAAAGCTGCACTCTTTGCGTCGCCAAGAGTTTTTTACTGAAGAATTACAGGTAAGCGCTGCTGATTCCCGCGATTACAATTTGCAGGCCCTGAATACTGGAGCGCTGGCGATTGGAGTCGGGCAATTGCTGTTTTTTATGTTGATGGGTTTGCTATTGTTTGCTTTGCCCAAATTTGTGCCAGTTTCTACTTCTGTTTTGTCGGCTTACATTTTGACAAGTACGTATTTGATGTCTCCGTTTCAGAATATTTTGGAAAGGCTGCCAGAGATTTTTCGAGCCAATACTGCTGTAGAAAAAATTGAGAGAATGGGATTGGCTTTGGCGAGTCAAGCTGAGATAAATGCTGCGCTTCAACCAGTGAAAAATGCTGATTGGAAAATCCTGGAGTTGAAGGGGACTACTCACAGCTATCCGGGAGATAAGGAAGACAGTAATTTTGTTTTGGGCGAAATTAGTTTAAAGTTTCATCCGGGTGAATTGGTGTTTATTGTGGGTGGTAATGGCAGCGGTAAGTCTACTTTTGCTAAGTTACTTACTGGTTTGTACATTCCTGAATCGGGAGAGATTCTCCTAGATGGACAGCCGATTACTAATGACAACAGAGAGTGGTACAGGCAGCATTTTTCTGCTATTTTTTCGGATTTCTATTTATTTGAAAGGCTTTTGGGGATGACTAATCACGATTTGGACAATCAGGCGGCTGAATATCTGCGAGAATTTCATTTGGATAAGAAGGTTGAGGTGAAAGATGGTATTTTATCTACTACGGCTTTGTCTCAGGGGCAGCGAAAACGGTTGGCTTTGTTGACGGCTTATTTGGAAGATAGGCCGATTTATTTGTTTGATGAGTGGGCTTCGGATCAAGACCCGTTTTTTCGGGATATTTTTTACAAGCAGTTGTTACCGGAGTTGAAGCGCCGCGGGAAAACGGTGTTTGTGATTAGTCATGACGATCGCTATTTCGATCTAGCCGATCGCGCAATTAAACTAGATTACGGTAAAATTCAGTATGACCGACAACATGGATAAGTATCGAATCGTCGAAACTCTGACTGAAAGTCAGGTTTCCGACTTGATGGATTTGTACAAAAACGAGTTTTGGTGCGACAAGCGCACTCGCGAGGATGTGGTGAAAATGCTTGCCGCCACGGATGTTATCATTGGTTTGGTCGATGAGGGCGATGGCGTCCCGCCCCGCAAGCTACGACTAATTGGCTTTACTCGCGTCATGACTGATTTTGTCTACAGAGCCACGATTTTTGATGTAATTGTCCACCCAACATACAGAAAGATGGGACTGGGTAAGGTGTTGATGGATGCAGTCTTAAATCATCCCCAACTGCAAGCCGTGGAGAATTTGTCTCTTAACTGTTTGCCGAAAATGATACCATTTTACAAACGCTGGGGTTTCACTGATGATATCGGTGAAATGAAGTTTATGCGAAAAATACGCTGAACTTAGTTTGTTCAAATCCCTAATTTTTCGCGAATTACTTCGGCTTTGAAACCTACTAACACAGCCGTTCCATCTTTAACAAAAAGAGGACGTTTCAGCAGCATTGCATCTCTAGCAAAGGCTTCAACCCATTTTTCACTCGTCCACTCTTTCTTGTCGTCGCCCAAGGCGCGGTAAGATTGACCGGATGTATTTCGCATTGGTTGAAAACCTAAAGAATCTACCCAGTTGTGAATGGTTTCGCGAGTGGGTGGCTGTTCTTTTGTATTAATAAACTCGTAAATAACAGCATTATCTTTGAGCCACTGGAAAGCTTTTTTGCAGGTTCCGCAGTTGGGAATTCCGTAAACTTGAACAGACATAATATTTGGGAATTGGGAATTGGGAATTGGGAATTGGGTCGAAAAGCATTGGGCATTGGAAGCAACAAATAACCAATAACCAATAACTAATAACTAATAACCAATAACTAATGACTGCTAACTAATCTAGCTTGTAGAACCCATTTTTGCACGCGATCGACTGAAGGAGTCAAATCATTGCGCTGCATTGTCGCTACGTGGAGTCTCAGAATTTGTTGGTGCAGTCTCTCCACAGGCATTTGAGCCAATTGAGCGGCTGAAGCAACGCCTGCGTGCAGCAACAGCCCGCAATACTGACAGCCTACACTCGGAATTCGAGCCAGCTCTGCCATTGCTACCCATTTATTAAGATTTTGAACGTTAATCTGTAATTGCTGTGCTAGCAGCACTTTCGCCGCCGGTGTTTTCGTCATCCGAATTAGTTGTCCGATTGTTGTGATGCCGCACTCTTCTAGTTGAGACTGGTTTGCGTTGCTCAATCCCGGCAAGTGTTCGATCGGCCAATCGCGTACTTGCACCGAAGTTTTAGAAGTTGTGTGAGAAGTTTTCATATTTTTTTCAGTGAATTTACTTATACTTTAAAGTCTAAAATATACGATCGTCAATAGAGGCTATTACTCATGTCACAAAATCAACAACAATCCGATCGACTAATTTGGCAGATCCCGGGTGTTGAATTCTTGCTGTATTGCTTGTGCAGTAACACTTTCAGCTTTTTTATCCTGGCAGTCGGCGAAGGTTCGTGGTGAACAAAATTAGGCCCAGGATGATGACAAAGACGATCGCAAACATAGCACTAAAGAGTGCAGCAAAAAAGAAAATAAAGATGAGGCTTTTCCCCAAAATGGCTGCTAAATTTGAAGCCTGGACTTTTGTGCTGTGATGCTTAGAATCAAAGGACTGAAGTCCTTACTACAAACCGAACTCAAAATTATGAATTTTGACCCATGCAAATTACAAAAGGTGATGAATTGTTAAGAAATATTTTACACGAACGGCGGCAAAAACTGGCCAGTTTAATTGATTTTCCTGTAATTCTATGGTCTGGCCGCAGCATTCCTCGCAATTATCCGGCACTTGTTTATCCTTTTCGCGCCAGCAGTCACTTTCTATATTTTGCTGGTTTGCCGTTAGAAAATGCAGCGATTCGTTTAGAATCGGGCAAGTTAGAACTGTTCTTAGATGATGCCGATCCTGGTAGCACGCTTTGGCACGGGGAAATGCCGAAAAGAGCGGAAATTGCTGAACGAATTGGCGCTGATGCTGCTTTCCCCATGAGTGAGTTGAAAGCGCGAGGGACAAATGCAGCTACGATCGCCCTTCAGGATAGCTCGATCCGGTTGCAACAGTCGGATATTCTAGATCGCTCTTTAGCACCCTCCAAATCGCCAACCGGCATCGATCTAGAGTTAACTCAGGCGATCGTCTCGCTGCGCCTGAGCCACGATGCAGCCAGTTTGGTTGAATTGCGTCAAGCTGCGGCTGTCACCGTAGCAGCTCACAAAGCGGGCATGAGGGCAACTCCAACAGCTAAGATTGAAGCGGGTGTGCGGGCGGCTATGGAAAGTGTGATCATCTCGGAAAATATGACTTACGCCTACCCAAGTATTGTCACCGTGCAGGGGGAAGTTTTGCACAGCGAACACTATCACAATCCGGTACAAGCAGGAGATTTGCTGTTAGCAGATGTCGGTGCAGAATCGTCAATGGGATGGGCGGCTGATGTGACTCGCACTTGGCCGGTTTCGGGCAAGTTTTCTCCGACTCAAAGAGCGATTTATGATGTAGTTTTGGCAGCCCATGATGCTTGTATTGATAAGATTAGTCCCGGCGTGGAATATCAAGACATTCACCTTTTGGCTGCTAGAATTATGGCGGAAGGATTGGTCGATTTGGGTATTTTGCGGGGTAATGTTGACGATTTGGTAGAAATGGATGCTCACGCGCTGTTTTTTGTGCACGGAATCGGACATTTAATTGGTTTGGATGTTCACGATATGGAAGATTTGGGAGATTTGGCAGGCTATGAAGCGGGGAGAGTGAGAAGCAGTCGGTTTGGGCTGGGATTTTTGCGACTTAATCGTGTTTTGCGATCGGGAATGCTGGTATCGATTGAACCGGGTTTTTACCAAGTTCCGGCTATCTTAAATAACCCAGAAACTCGCGCCAAATATGAAAATTTCGTAAACTGGGACGAGTTGGGTAAATTTGCGGATGTCCGGGGGATACGCATTGAGGATGATATACTTGTGAGCGCAGGGGGTAGAGAAGTATTGACGGGGGAACTGCCAACAAAAGCTCTGGAGATTGAGGACTTAGTTGGGATAAGTGCATAGGTATCGATCGCCAAAAGTGCGATCGCCAGCATCTCAATTTTTGCAAAAAGCATTTTTTTTACCAGAAAGAATTGGTTGAAAGCCTTTCCCTTTGAGGGAGAAATGAAAATTAGACTATTCATTACTCCAATCCTCTGACTTAAGGGTAGAGGTCGCTCTCAAACTGTCAACTGTCAACTGTCAACTGTCAACTGTTGAAAGTGCTGTGCTGGCTTGCGTGCTATACATAGCACGAGAACTCTTGAAATGCACTACAAATGCAAACCTGAGATGCTTTCAGTGCGATCGCCCGCAGTTCCATCATGTGTGACCAACATAAATAAATATGAATAAAGCTTGGCAAATCGGTCTGTTTGTGTTCGTTGAAAAACTAGCGGTGCAAGTCCAAAAATTTGCAGCACGGAGACTGGCGCGCATTTTTCGGACAAAAAGTGTAGTCGCACCGCCACCGATGCAATCTGCACCTTTGCCTAGCAATGAAGCAGACAGGCTAAAAGCACTTAACCACTACAATATTCTCGATACAGATGCCGAAGGAGCTTTTGATGACTTAACAGCTTTAGCATCCTATATTTGCGGCACTCCTATTGCTTTAGTCAGCTTAGTAGATACTAACAGACAGTGGTTTAAATCAAAAGTCGGTCTTGGAGCAACAGAAACTCCCAGAGAGATAGCATTTTGCTCTCACGCTATTTTAAATCCCAATGAATTGCTAGTTATACCTAATGCTATGGAAGACGATCGCTTTGCCGGCAATCCGCTAGTAACTTCCGATCCAAATATTCGGTTTTATGCTGGGGCACCGTTAGTAACTCCTGAGGGTTTCCCCATTGGCACTTTGTGCGCCATAGATACAGTTCCTCGCCATCTCACCTCAGAACAACTAGAAGCCCTGCGGACTTTAGGAAGGCAAGTTATTAGCCAAATGGAGTTGCGAATTAATTATGCTAAATTAAAGCGGGCGCAACTCAGGCAAAAACAAGTAGAAGCAAAACTCCGTTCTAGTGACGAGCAAATTGTCAATTTTTTAGAAGGAATGAGTGATGCTTTTTTTGCTCTCGATCCCCAGTGGCGATTTACTTACGTCAATTATAAAGCAGCGCAATTTTTGCAGCGCGAGCCGGAAGAACTTTTTGGTAAAAATTTTTGGGAAGAGTATCCAGATTTAGTAAATTCGGTATTCTATAAAGAGTCTCATGAAGCTGTATCTAAACAAGTCGGAGTAACTTTTGACAAATATTATCATCCCTTAAAAGTCTGGTTGGAAGTGCGGGCTTTTCCTTCTCACGATGGCATTTCTGTATTCTTTCACGATATCACCAAGCGCAAGCAGATGGAATCTGCTCTCAGAAAAGAACAGAAAAAAACTGATAGTTTGCTGCTAAATATTTTACCAGAAGCTATTGCAGATAGGTTGAAGCACGAACCGGGGGTAATTGCGGACAAGTTTGAAAAAGCTACAATTCTTTTCGCTGACTTGGTGAATTTTACTCAAATTTCTACTACGATGTCCGCCACAAAATTGGTATACTTGCTGAATGAAATTTTTTCAACTTTTGACCAACTGACTGACAAGCACGGGTTGGAAAAAATTAAGACGATCGGGGACGCTTATATGGTAGTAGGTGGCATTCCCATTGAGCGCCCAGATCACGCAGAGGCGATCGCCGAAATGGCACTGGATATGCTAGCGGCAATTCAGGAATTAAATGTGAAGCTAGACTCGAATTTTGACATCCGCATCGGAATTAATAGCGGCCCGGTGGTAGCGGGGGTAATCGGCACTAAAAAATTCATTTACGATTTGTGGGGAAATGCGGTGAATACAGCCAGCCGCATGGAATCTCACGGCATCCCCGGCAGCATTCAAGTTAGTATCTATACTTACGAGTTGCTGCGGGATAAATATGAATTTCAAGAGCGGGGTTTGATTGAGATTAAGGGTAAAGGGGAAATGCGGACTTATTTTATGAAGGGGAGAAAGACTGCAAGTGAGATGGAAATAGCCGTAGATTAAATCAAATTAAGTGCAGTAGCGTGCCTAGGAAGAATAGATGAGATTGCCAAAGTGTTTTTAATAAAATTTGGGACGGGCAAGATGCCCATCCCACAAAATAAACAATTTGGGACGGGCAAGATGCCCATCCCACAAAATAAACAATTTGGGACGGGCAAGATGCTTTGGGACGGGCAAGATGCCCATCCCACAAAATAAACAATTTGGGACGGGCAAGATGCCCATCCCACAAGCAAAAAAAAATTGTGGGATGGGCATCTTGCCCGCCTAGATATTTTTGGAAGAGATCAAATGAGTTAAATAGGGTGCGTCAGCTTGGCAAATTTTTGCGACAAATTCACAATCTCATTCTGACGTACAATTTGTTAGCTGGTGCGTCAGAATGAGATCGTCTGTGAGGATTCAGAATTATTTTTGCTGACGCACGCTACGGCTAAGACTTGAAAGTACCTGAACAATCAGGCTCGATCGCAAACCAAGCAAAACCGCCGTCGCAAAGGAACCAAATCAGATTATGCTATATGCAGAGATATCCGGGCAATCCCATGTGCGGTATATAGATCCTATAAAAATATTAAATTAAAGTCGTCGGAGCCTTTAATATGGTTCAGTTTCATATTCAAACAGATAGCGAGATCCCTGCATCTACGCAACTATTCAATCAAATCAGGTTTGCGATCGCCTCGCGCCAGTTTCCGCCCGGGCACCGCTTGCCCAGCACGAGGCAGCTAGCGATGCAGACGGGTTTGCACCGCAACACCATCAGCAAAGTATACCGACAACTAGAAAATACCGGACTCGTAGAAGCCCAAGCCGGATCGGGGATTTACGTGCGCGCCCAAGGGCACGAAGGCGGCAGCAAACTCAAATCCCCGATTCTTGATGAATATCCCCTTGCCAATAAAATAGTGCAAGAAAGTATGGATCAACTGCTGGGACAGGGCTGTACGCTCAACCAAGCTAGGGAATTATTTTTGGCCGAAATTGACTGGCGACTCCGGTGCAGCGCGCGGGTGGTCGTCACAGCCCCCACAGAAGACATCGGCGTGGGTGAGCTGATGGCGAAAGAACTGGAACAAGCTTTGCGGATTCCCATCCAGTTAGTGGCGATGGAAGATTTAGGTACTTTTCTGGATAACATCTCTGCGGGAACTGTAATCACCAGTCGTTATTTTATCGGACAAGCGGAATTGATTTCGGCGCCGCGTTCGGTGCGAGTGATTCCCGTAGACATCTATGATTATGTTCAGGAAATTCAGTTAGTGGGGAGTTTGCCGAAGGATAGTTATTTGGGTATTGTCAGTCTGAGTTCGGGAATGTTGCGATCGACTGAAGTGATTATTCACAGTCTCCGGGGCGAGGATTTGCTGGTGATGACGGCTTTGCTGTCGGATGCTTACAAGATTAACTCGATCGTGCGATCGGCTAGAACTATTTTCTGCGACCAACCGAGTTTTGCTACAGTAAAAGCTGCGATTAACGCCGCCAGAGAGGATATTATTCGTCCTCCGCAACTGGTATGCTCGGAAAATTACATCGGCTCTAAGTCGATTAATTTACTCAAACGCGAGTTGGGCTTGGGATAGAGTTGACAGTTGACAGTTGACAGTTGACAGTTGACAGTTGACAGTTGACAGTTGACAGTTGACAGTTGACAGTTGACAGTTGACAGTTGACAGTTGGTAGTTGGTAGTTGTTATTCCAATAACCAGTAACCAATAACCAATAACCAATAACCAATAACCAATAACCAATAACCAATAACCAATAACCAATAACCAATAACCAATAACCAATAACCAATAACTAATGCGATCGAAAGCCGGCGGGCCGCGCGCAGCTTCAAGTGCGATCCGATTCCCCCAGCAATATTGGCAGAGATTTTGCGCTTGGGAGTGCGATCGCCCTCCGGTTATAATTTGCAGCCTTGGCGGTTTATTGTACTTAAAGATCCAGCCAGCAAAGAAAAATTAAAAGCTTGTGCCTTCGACCAGCGGCAAGTGGTAGAAGCCCCAATCGTGTTAATCTGTTGTGGCGATCGGCGCGCCGCCCAACCCGAAAACACCGAAGCCGTCATCGAATTGGGCAAAGCCGTAGGTGGAATGAACGAGAATTTAGCTGGTTATATGCGACAAGCAATCCCGCAATTGTTCGAGAACCATCCATGCTTTGAGTCCGTAGAAGCTTGGACAAACAGACATACAATGCTCGCAGTAGCTCATTTAATGATTGCAGCTAAAAGCTTTGGAGTAGACAGTTGTCCGATGGAAGGTTTTGTCGCAGCTAAGGTGAAAGAAGCCTTTCAAATTCCCGCAGAAGTAGATGTATGCTGTTTGCTACCGCTTGGTTATGCAGCAGAACCTTTGAAACAATACGGCGGCCGTTTTGATGTGACTCAAGTTTATTTCAGCGAAAGTTATGGAGAGGCCTTGCAAGTTGAAATTTGAGAGTTAAGATTTGAGAGTTGAGATTTGAGACTTAAGATTTGCCTGAGTTTGTGCAAAAGTTCAAACAAATCAGAATACCGACTATTTTGCAATTTCACAATCCGAAATTGCAATCTAAAATCTAAAATCTAAAATCTAAAATCTAAAATTTCAAGTGTGGTGATAGTAGACAGAGGAGGAAAAAATATGACAGTAGCAGCGCGACAAAGCAAGGCACAAATTCTAGAAGTAGAGTTACAAAAGCACTTGCAAGCAGCCGGATTTAAAAATTTACCGCTTTATATCAGTTGCGATTTTCGAGATGACTCTTTAACTGTCGTGGGAGAACACCCGCGCAGTTTAGTTCTCAAAGCTAAACCGACTTTTGCGGTGCTAGAAGCAGCAATTCTCGAAATAGAACCGGAATCGATTCAACAGATTGGACTTTGCCTCAAAATCACCGGGCAAAAACAGCCTTATGCTTTCCATTCTTTTACCATGCACAACCCTGTTTTGTCAAGACCCAGAACAGTGGAAGTGCTAAAAAAACCCGAGAAGCAACCCGCAGCAGAAACGGGGATAGTTTTAGCCGAAAATGCTGCTGAGACGGCGGATGTAGCGGAGGAAATGCCGTTAGAAACGGATGTTAAAAATGCGGGCGGTGATGAATATTTCCCTAATTTTTCCGAGAGTTCCAGCGATTCCGATCCGATCGCCTTTAAGGTAGCTGCAATCCCGGAAAATATCGCAGAAAATCCCTTCGATGCGCTGGATATGGAAGCGGTAACAGTCGCCGAAACGCCGAAGACTTCACCGTTTACGATGTTGGTGGCGGCCGGAATGGTAAGTCTGGTGGCGGTGATTTTGGCGGGCGGTTATTACCTGCTGAGTCGCCCCTGCGTCATCGGAGAATGTACTGCATTAGCCAATGCCAAACAGTTGAGCGACAATTCGGCGAAGACTCTGAAAACTTCCAAGGTTGCTAGCAGCCCGGAAGAGGCGCAGGAACAGTTAAAACAGGCGATCGCACTTTTGGAACCAATTCCGGCTTGGTCAATTCATCGCGGTGAGGCTCAAACTGCGATCGAAAAATATCAGGAGCAAAGTCAAAATATCACGTCTGCGATCGATGCAGCGCGCCTCGCACAGTCCGCAGCCGGGAAAACCCAAAATCCGCCTGTTTCCGAACAGAGCTTGCAGCAAGCCGAAAAATTGTGGCAAAGTGCGATCGGCCAACTCGGAGAAATCCCCACAAGCAGCCCAGTTTATCCATATGCTCAGACAAAGGCGAAGGAATACCGAAAGAATTTAGCCACTGGAAATCGGCAATTAGGCACAGAAAAACAAGCCGAAAAACTGTTGATCGCCGCCAAAAGTGCAGCCCAAATAGCAGAAGCTCGGGAAGCAGTAGCTCAGACATCGCAGACATGGGGACAAGTGGAAGCAGGTTGGGAAAAAGCCCTAGGAATTATATCAGAAATTCCCAGCAACACGCAATCTTATCAACTAGGTAGATTGCTAGTTCCGAAATACGAAACCAAGCTTTCACAAGCTCGCGAGCGCCGAAATGTGGAAGGAATTTCGGAAAATGCCTACACTCAAGCTGTGACTTTAGCAGCGGAAGCTCGAATTTTTGAGGGCAAAAACGGCTGGTTTAAAGCATCGGAAAACTGGCGAAGAGCTTTGAGTTACGCGGAGCAAGTTCCGGCGGCTACTTCCTATTCCCAAAAAGCCAAACCGCTGATAGAATCCTATACAACATCATTGCAGCAAGCGGAAGTTAAGTTGCGGGAAGAAAGAAACTTGCAAAAAGCGCGCACGGATTTAGATAGAACTTGCAAAGGCAAGCCAAAAATTTGTGACTATACTGTGAGCAATGGTTTGATTGCGGTGCAGATGAATTCCGATTACGTGGAGAAGTTGCAACAAACTTTCATTCAGGCGAATAACAATAATTCTGTGAAGAGTCGCCAAGCTGTGGAAAAGCACGTTGCTACTTTGCAAAAGGCCTTGGAGGCGATCGCGGAAAATGCGAAAATTCCGATGCAGGTGTACGATGGCGAAGGCAAGCGGATTGCGAGTCACGAACCGAAGTAATGGCAGCATCTCATGTTTGCAGTGCAGGTACGTAGTTGCGCTTCAGCGCTCCGGAAAGGTACGTAGTTGCGCTTCAGCGCTCCGGAAAGGTACGTAGTTGCGCTTCAGCGCTCCGGAAAGGTAC
>NZ_JAEQCB010000215.1:0-7075 GCF_020738785.1 Microcoleus sp. PH2017_05_CCC_O_A
AACGTAGATGTCTAACATTGACTACTTTTGGGTAGCTTTGTCCAGGTTTTTACGAGCGGTTAATCAAAAAATCACCTTCAAACCATCCGTTAAATCGGTTACAGAATCGGCGGTCGAACTTCCTTCGGCATTCTACTATATTTCTCAGAAAGCTATCCGGGTAATACAATGAGATTGAGAAACATAGAAAACAGGGAAACCTTGTCAAACCTCACCAATAGGATGAAACTTATGCGTGTAACTACTGTTACGATTTTCAGCGTGCTCGCTCTGCTAGCTCCAGGGCTGACTAAAAAGGCAAATGCAGCCTTCGAGTCTAAACCCTTTGTGCAGGAACAGTACCGCAGAGACTTTACAGCTCCCGCCGATCCGGGTGCGTCAGTACAGCCCGAAGCAACTACCCAAGGAGATATGTTTAACAAGCCTTTTTATGCAGGAGAGCAAAAGCCTGTGAGAAAGGAAAAAACTATCTCCGCAGGAGCAGACGGCCCAGAAGTTGCCGCCATACAGCAGCGGTTGCTGGTTCACGGTTTCGCGATCGGGACGATCGACGGTTCCTATGGTTCTCGCACCACATCCGCTGTCAGTGCCTTTCAGCAGTCTAAGCGGTTGAACTCCGACGGCATCGTGGACAAAGAAACTTGGACAGCTTTAGCCGCAGATCCGGCGCCAGCTTCTGAAAATTTGCAGGGGAATGCTCCCACTCAGAACAGCGATCCTGTTCCCGGCAATCCTGCAACTGCTCTGACTAAAGGTGCTGCCGGTTCCAAGGTGAAGACGCTACAGGTGCGTCTGGAAATGCAGGGTTACGATCCGGGCCCCATCGACGGCATTTTTGGCGCTCGCACTGCTACGGCTGTGAAGAAATTTCAGGAGTATAAGGGTTTGACTGCTGACGGCGTGGTTGACGAAATCACCTGGAAGGCGATCGGGCAAAACTAAGTAATGAGTTAAAAATACGGAAAATTGCTGTGCCTATAACTCAATAAACCCGGCGTGCAAAAATGACCGGGTTTTTGGATGTTGACTTATCGCTATGTTGTGTGTTATAATAATCAAATGTCAAAATGCGGATATGGCGAAATTGGCAGACGCGCCAGATTTAGGTTCTGGTTCCGAAAGGAGTGAAGGTTCAAGTCCTTTTATCCGCATCGCTTTGTAAGGAATGAGAATTAAATAACTTACAATTTTTATTCTTCTTGTGGGATGGGCGTCCCGCCCGTCCTTTATGGACGGGCGGGACGCCCATCCCACAAATATGTGTAAATTATTTAATTCGCGATCCTAAGACTTATGGCTATGCCATTGAGGAGTCTCGATCGATCCTCGATTAACCGGTTTTTGCTCACAAGGAAAGGCGATCGTCTCTTTCTTCAATCAGAACACCTATCCTCGCCGCCTTTAGTCTTCCATTGGTCTGATTCAACCTCCCCCGCCGGATTCGCTTGATTTTCCATTACATTAAATCTGCATTACTTTCTGTGGTCGATTGTATGGGATTACGTGCGGGTTACACTCCGTTACAATCCCAGAAACCTTGCAAACAAGGAGTTTCGAGATTGTACAAACACATAAAAATAAAGGCGGCACCCAGATTTGAACTGGGGGTGGAGGTTTTGCAGACCTCTGCCTTACCACTTGGCTATGCCGCCGTTACGTCTGAAAATTGACGTTATACGATAATACACTAAATCCTGATTATTTCAACATATCTCTCAAAAATTTCCATCGCCCAATGTTCGTTAGCGAAGCCCGCCCCTACGGGGGCTACGCCAACGAAGAGGATCGCTCTCAAAACGGCATCCCAGGCTAATCTAGAAATAGCTCGATCGCCTCCGCTTTACCCGCAACAGCAGCCATGACACCAGATTCTCCCCTACTCGTCGCCCAAATCACCGACACTCACTTGTTCGCAGAGTGCGATCGACAATGGAAAGGAATCTCGACAACCCGCACCCTGCTAGCAGTTCTCGATCGCCTGCAACAGATACAGCCGCCCCCCGACTTACTGTTGCTGACAGGCGACTTATCCCAAGACGAAACACCCGAATCTTACCAGCGCCTCATCTCCCTCATCGCCCCCCTGGGAATTCCCGCCTACTGGATACCGGGAAACCACGACAACATCCCAGTCATGGCAGAAATCTTAAATCAGCCGCCGATTTCCCCTGAAAAATCCTGGATGCTAGGAAACTGGCAGTTTGTGCTGCTTTCGAGTGTGGAAGCGGGATGCGACGGCGGGCGGCTTTCCCCAGACAGCTTGCAGTGGCTGGACTCTCAACTGCAACAAACGGGCGATCGATTTGTTACGATCGCTTTGCACCATCATCCGCTGGCGATCGACTGTGAAATCATGGATGGAATGATGCTGCACAATGCCGATGAATTTTTCGCAATTGTCGATCGATACCCTCAAATCAAAATCGTCCTTTGCGGGCACATTCACCAAGAATTTCATCAACAGCGAGACGGAGTTTCCTACTTGGGCACGCCGAGTACCTGCATCCAACTGCTACCCAAAAGCCATCCGATTGTCCTCGATACTATCGGACCCGGATTTAGATTGCTCGAATTGGCGATCGATGGTACTTGGGAAACTAAGATTGAGCGAGTAGCCACAGAACCTGCAACAACTTGATAATTTACAGTTAAGAGGTGGTGGGTAGTTGTGCGATCGACAAATCCAAGAATCCTCTACTAGGTTCGTAGTGAGGACTTCAGTCCGCATCAAATTGGTTAGTAGTGAGGACTTCAGTCCCCAGTAAAAATCATATAACTCAAGTCCAAACGAGCCAACCAATTTGATTGTGTTGCTTCAAACGCAAACAGCAAACAACAATATTCAGCAAGTTTCTGAACCCAAATTTACAAATCATAGAACATATTTTTTACTGAATTATATATCAAAACAGTATTAGCAAAAACACACTCAATTGTCAATCTATCAACAGATAGATATCTTTATTAAGGTCAACATTTTATGATAAGTATTGACCGTAAATTGCAGACATATTTAGAGCGCACCGACAACGAACAAAAATATATCTGACAACCTTACAAAACAGGAGAAACTTAATATGTCTCAAGTCAATGGCGTCATGATGCAGTATTTCCACTGGTACAACCCCGCTGATGGCAGCCTGTGGAATCAGCTAGCAGAATCTGCAAAAGATTTAGCAAAAATAGGCGTGACATCCCTGTGGTTGCCGCCCGCCTATAAAGGAACCGGCGGCGGGATGGATGTAGGTTACGGTGTTTACGACATATTCGACTTAGGTGAATTCGACCAAAAAGGATCGGTACGCACCAAATACGGCACAAAAGATGAATATTTGCGCGCGATCAAAGCTGCACAAGATGTAGGAATTCGGATTTATGCCGATGTTGTCTTCAACCACAAATTAGGTGCAGATGCAGAAGAAGAAGCCGAAGCCACACCCTTCAATCCAGACAACCGCAATGACACCGTAGGCGAATATCAAAAAATCAAAGCTTGGACGCATTTCACTTTCCCAGGCCGCGACAAAAAATATTCCAGCATGGAGTGGCATTGGTGGCATTTTGACGCCATTGATTACAACGTTTACAACACAGACACCCATGCCGTTTACCTGCTCAAAGACAAAGAATTCGATCGAGGGGTAGACTTAGAAAAGGGCAACTTTGACTACCTCATGGGTTGCGATTTAGATATGGACAACCCAGAAGTCACCGGCGAATTAAAATATTGGGGCGAGTGGTATGTCGATACAACAAACGTTGATGGATTTCGCTTCGATGCCGTCAAACACGTAGCAGCAGAATTTTTCCAAGAATGGTTGGAACACGTCCGCAACTATGCCAAACGCGACCTATTTGCCGTCGGTGAATATTGGTCTTACGAAGTGGAAGCTTTGCACTACTTCATCCAAGCAACGGATGGTAAAGTATCGTTATTTGACGCGCCCCTCCACTACAACTTCCACGCTGCTAGCAAAGCCGGCAATAGCTACGACTTGCGTACCATTTTTGACAACACCCTGGTAAAAGACCAACCAACCCTCGCGGTTACTTTGGTTGACAACCACGATTCGCAGCCTTTACAATCTCTTGAATCAGTTGTCGAGGCTTGGTTTAAACCCTTAGCTTACGCTTTAATCCTGCTGCGTAGCGAAGGATATCCGTGCATTTTTTACCCAGATTATTACGGCGCAAACTATAAGGACACAGCAAATGATGGCAACGAATACGAGATTTGGTTAGACAAACATCAAGGGATTCTCGATCAATTCTTGTTCGCACGCCAAACTTATTCCTACGGGAATCAGTACGATTACTTCGACCACGCCAACACGATTGGCTGGACGCGACTCGGAGATGAAGAACATCCGGGCGGTATGGCTGTGGTACTGAGTAATGGAGGCGATGGCACTAAGTTTATGGAAGTCGGACATCCAAATCAAACTTATATTGACATCACCGAACACATCAAAGAACCGATCGCAACTAATGACGATGGTTGGGCTGATTTTAGGTGCAACGCCGGTTCAGTTTCTGTCTGGGTTCCTCAGCCCTAAGCATGACCTAAATCTTGACGGCATCCTCTATCTGAAGTAGGGTGCGCGCTGCGCACCTTACGGCTACGATCGTCCTATCCAACCATTTTTTACTTGGCTATTTCTGATTTTTGCTGATTAAAGCCTGTTCGTAGTGAGGACTTCAGTCCTCTCTTTCTAATCTTACTTTTAGGCGATCGCGCCACTAAATTATTTAAATAAAAAATTATGAAACTTGCAGAAAAAGTTGCCGTGATTACGGGCGGCGGGTCGGGCATTGGACGTGCAGCAGGAATATTAATCGCCCAAGAAGGCGCAAAAGTTGCAATTATCGATCGCATTTTAGAAACAGCACAAGAAACCGTCCGCGAGTTGGTCAATCAAGGAGGTTGCGGGCTGGCGATTGCCGCAGATGTGGCTGATTCTAAGCATATGCAACAGGCATTTGAAACAATTTTTGACGAATATCAAAGAATTGATATTGTGTTCGCAAATGCGGGGATTAATGGTGTCTGGTCGCCGATAGAAGAAATAGAACCGGATGAATGGGATCGGACAATTAACATCAACCTCACAGGAACTTTTTTGACGGTTAAGTATGCTGTTCCTTATCTCAAAAAACAAGGAGGTTCCATCGTCATTACATCATCGATTAATGGCACCAGAAGCTTCAGGAAAGTTGGCGCTACAGCTTACGCTTGCAGCAAAGCAGCGCAGGTAGCTTTTGCAAAAATGCTGGCACTAGAACTTGCTCCCAGCCACATCAGAGTCAATGTGATATGTCCGGGTGGAGTGCTGACTGCGATCGATCAAAGTACCGTTAAGCGCCATCTCGATCGCATCCTAGTCCCGGCTGATTGTATTAAAGATGTGATTCCGTTGACTGATAATACCGCAGGTTCCAGCGAAGAAATCGCTCAATTAGTTTTATTTTTGGTGTCCGATGCCTCCAGCTTTATCACAGGTACTGAAGTCTGGATTGATGGCGGCGGTTCTTTGATTTAAAATCTGATATTATGCAAGTTTATAGGACTTACACATGGGTATCGAGAAACCGGGTTTCTTCCCTAATTCCTCGCTACTAAACCCTAATTTTTCTAAGAAACCCGGTTTCTAACCCGCCGCGCGCAATTCATATTTGATAAATATTCCCCCCAATTCTCCATTGTTTGACAGCAGTTTGCAATCTCTGCGGTAGCCAGTTATCGTACTGAGGATAAACAGGCAAACGCTGCACGAGTTGCCATTCGGCTGCTGCTAAAATTTCTGTTAAAGTTTGGTGTTGCAGGTGAGGATAATCTGGATTAACTTCATCCAGTGGCCCAATTCCACCTAAATCTCTCGCACCTGCTTCTAAACAAGCTAGCAATATTTGGGGCTGTGCAACTAAATTCGGCGGAATTTGTAGGGCGATTTCAGATGGTAAAATGCTGCGGGCGATCGCAATTACTTGTGGCATTTTTGTAGTATCAAAAACTTCGCCGTCCCAACTTTGCTTGTTTCCCGGACTGTGAGGCTGCAAAATAACTTCTTGAATGTGATTGTAGCGCGAATGAATCCGGGCGATCGCCTCCAACGTCTCAATCCAATCCGCCTCAGCTTCCCCAATTCCCAACAGCAAACCAGTGGTAAACGGAATCTGCAATTCCCCAGCCCATTCTAACTGTTGCAGCCGCAGCGCCGGCACTTTACTCGGTGCGTGTCGGTGAACCGTTTTTAACAAATTGGGGGACAACTGTTCTACCATGAGCCCCATCGAGACATTCACCTGTTTTAACTGTGCCATCTCCTCAAAGCTGAGCGGCCCCACATTAGTATGCGGTAAAAATCCGAGACTAAGTGCCAGTTCGCACAAATCGTAAATCCGCTGAAACCAGGCTTTGCGCCGTTGACTCTGGGGATGTACCTCGCCGCTGAGGATGAGAATTTCAATTACACCTTGAGGAAGCAGCAATTTGAGCTGTTTTTCGGCTTCTGTGAGTGTTAGCCAAGGACTTTGCAGCGGTTCGGCCCGAAAATTGCAATAGGTGCAGCGATTGTAACACTCGTAGGTGGGAACCAACGTATAGGCAGGGCTGTAGGTGACGGTGCGGGACATTCCTTGAGATTTTTATCGATCGGACTTACGCAATAACATATATATCTCACTGGGAGTTTTGCGGTTGGCGATCGCGCTCCTTCATTTATCTTAACACTCACGCCAGTCCCGAATCTCGTTATCAGCTAAATTATGAGCATTTTTTTCTTGGTGCGATCGCCATCCCATTCCTTTCTCAGCCATTAAACCCTTGTATAGCAAGCTTTACAGCTATATATTAATTATACTTATAATACTTATAAGAAAAACTGTGCTTAATACCCCTTTACAAACCGAAATAAAAGCTTTATGTTTATTTACATGGCGGAACACAAAGCCGTCACGAACATTGAAAACCAAATAAAGCAATCATAAAACCATGACAGCTACCTTACAGCAGCGCGAAAGCGCCAACCTGTGGTCGCAGTTTTGCAACTGGGTCACCAGCACCGACAACCGCATT
>NZ_JAEQCB010000216.1:0-8853 GCF_020738785.1 Microcoleus sp. PH2017_05_CCC_O_A
ATTCCTGTAGTTTTAGGACTGTGGACTAAAATTACTAACGTAGATGTCTAACATTGACTACTTTTGGGTAGCTTTGTCCATGTTTTTACGAGCGGTTTCGCCTTCACTTTCAAAAGTGACACGGTTCATTACAGTTTTGAAGATGGGTTGAGTAGTCACGATCTTTGGCTCACTACTAGAAAAATTTCCATACCTCAATAGTAGAGAAAAGCCCCAGTAAGCTGAAGCCCGATTCTTGCGCTGTTTTGTTGAAATCTTGCTCTTTCGACAAGGTTGGAGGATCTCACCTACACCTTGAGAAACAATCCCCGAAAATTGTTCTTAACGAACTCTTGAATCATCATAGGCGTTGCTCTCATCCGCGCTAATGCGAAAACTCCGATCGTGGCACTAAACAACACATCGACTCCGGCTGAAATAGAAATTGGCGGCGGTAGTTGCCCATCTAGCCGAGCTAGTTCTAAATGTTTGTGAAAAAAGTCTTTGATAAAAATTACGTCTAGATCGATCGCTTGTTGAAGTTCGGGAGTGGGAATTTCGGCAGACATCAACAGATTCACCAAAAAGCAACCGCGCCCCATCCCTTTGGTAGACGCAATTTCGATCGCATTATGGAAATAATTGGCGATCGCGTTAACGCCACTTTTATCCGTCTCAAACGCCAGTTTAAACTTTTGCTCGTACCGCTCGAAAGCCGCATAAAATAACACTTCCTTCGAGCCAAAGGCATTAAATAAACTGCCCCGCTTGACTCCCAGCAGTTGCGCCAACTCATCCAAAGATGTCGCACTATAGCCATGCTCCCAGAAATAATCGCAGAGTTGTTCTATGACAGCATCGGTATCGAACGATCGAGGGCGCGGCATGGTTATCGGTAGTTAGCTAAAAATTATCGATGTTTATTCTTGACGGGTTCGACAAAAACCTGTATTCTTGTCTATATCGACAAAAACTATTGTTTCATCAGTATAGCCCATCCGCAAGGGTTTAAGCCTGAGCAATTGTCGATCGAGTAATTATGCAAACAAATCGCAGGAGACAACCATGCCCAGACTTGCACCCAAACCCATTGCCGAACTCGCCACATATGATGAAATGTTCGGGCAACTGGAGGAATTTTTCGGATTTCTGCCTAATGACTATCTGACGATGGGACATAAGCCTGCGGTGATGAAGGCAGTAGTCGAACTAACTGGCGCAGTGCTGCTGACAGCGGGAAAAACCTCGATGACGCTCAGATTGCTCGTGATGTATGTTTCATCCCGTGCGGCTGGTTGTATGTACTGTACGGCGCATTGTGCGGGGCTAGCTCTCAAATATGGGTTGTCGATGGACAAAGTTCAAAATATTCGCGATTACCAGACTCATCCCAGTTTCTCGGCTGCCGAACGCGCGGCGTTGACAGTTGCTGATAAGGCTAATAAAATGCCCAATGCAGTCACGGATGAGGATTTTGGAGAATTGGGTAAATACTTTGAGGATGAAGCGATCGCGGAGATTGTCAGTCTGATTGCGATGATGTCTTTTTACAATAAATGGAATGATACACTGGCAACAACTTTAGAAAAACCACCGCTGGATCTGGCGGCGAGTTCTTTGTCTTGGTGGAATGCTGGCAAACATATTGAGAGCTAGGAAGTCTGTTGCGTTGAAACGAAATAAAAGTCCAAATGTTTTAAATTTGAATTCGATCGAGGGTCGGCTGTTGGGTTACGTGTAGGGACAGCAGCCTAAAGGTTATCTGTTAGCATTCAGCAAAATCTAGACAGCCGTTTTTCCCTCCGTGCCATACCAACGCACAGCGAGTTTGTAGAGGTGGTCGAGTGTCCCAGACAACTCTTTTCCGCGTTCAGTCAAGCTGTAGGTAACTTGAGGTGGAATTGTAGATTCATGGTGACGATGAACTACTTCAATCGATTCCAGTAATCGCAATCTTTCGGTAAGCACCTTCGTTGAGATGCCATCAACTTTACGCCTCAGTTCACCAAAGCGTAATTCGCCGTTTGTGTCGAGAATCCACAAAATGTAGAGTGTCCATGGCTATCTGCTGCCGCTCAACTTTAACGTTATAATCGAAATCTTCATCGCTGCTATTGCTCCCGCAAAGCATACCCGACACCCCGCGCGGTATGAATCAATCTTGGCTCGTTGTTTTGCTCCAACTTCGTGCGGAGATAGCGAACGTAAACCTCGATAATATTTGAGTCGCCCAGAAAATCAAATCCCCAGACATTTTCGATAATTAACTCTCTAGTAAATACTTGGCGAGGATGACTCAATAGGTATTGTAATAACTCAAATTCTTTGGCAGTTAAATTGATCGATCTGCTACCGCGATGGACTTCGCGAGTCCGTCGATTTAAACTTAAATCTTCAAATTGCAACAGATCTTCGTCGGTTTTTTGGGTGCGTCGCAGATGAGAACGGATGCGCGCGAGTAGTTCTTCAATACTAAACGGTTTGACTACATAATCATCGGCTCCCGCATCCAAACCCGTCACGCGATCGCCGACTTCATCTTTAGCTGTCAGTAAAATTACGGGGATAGATATACCAGTCGATCGCAGTCGCCGACAGAGTTCCACGCCTGTAAGTCCTGGCAACATCCAATCCAAAATCGCTAGATCCGGTGCCGCCTCCCGCGCCAAACTCAGTCCCGCCATCCCATCGTGTGCCACACTGACGCGATAACCCTCACTATCTAATTCCAGTTCGATAAATCGGGCGAGTTTAATTTCATCTTCAACCAAGAGGATATGTGCTGTCATTTTGATTTTTGATTTTTCATTGTGGATTGATTTTTCGTTGGATAGCGATCGCTTGGAATTTAAGGATACTCCCCTACAGTACATTGACGTTGACATAGCAACAAGCCAAACCAATCTTGTGGATCTGTCCAAAATTGTAAAGGTTTAAAAGCATGAGCCGATAAATTATCTACTAATGTTGGTAAATGAAACTTGCGAGATATTTCGGTGTGAATCGTTTCTCCAGCCTCGAACTTAACTCGATAGTTTAGGTTTGCAAAAGCTATAGTTTGAGTTACCAAACTGCGGAGATGCATTTCAAGCTGATGTTGCTCCCGATTGTAGAATGCTAAATGCTCGAATCGATCGAGTGCAAAATCACCTCCAAAGCGATGATTGAGATGGCGGAGGATATTGAGGTTAAATTCAGCCGTCACACCTTGAGCATCATTATACGCAGCTTCAATCGTCTCGATCGATTTTTGTAAATCTACGCCTAAGAGGAAAAATTCTCCAGGCTGGAGTGCCTGTTGAATTTGGGTCAGGAAACTGCTACGCTCTCGATCGGTTAGATTCCCTAGCGTACTACCCAGGAAAATCACCATGCGGTTCCCCAGTTCTGCTGGTGGCAATTGAGCCAGAGCTTGCTCGTAAGTCCCCGCCAAGCCGCACAGTTTTAAGTTGGGGTAGCGTTCCAACAATGCTAGAGCCGTACTCTTGAGAATGCCAGCACTGACATCGATCGGATAATAGTGCAATCGATCCTGCGATGGTATTAAAATTAATCCACCGAAAACGGGGATGCTCGATCGATTCACTCCCGATCTGATTGACGTTCATCTGGTGAGGGGCTAGGGGATAAAGTTAGGTGATCGCGGAGCTAAATTTGCCTCGATAATAACTACGATCCCCGATCGATCTGAAACACTCCTGAAGAGAAAATGAGAATTTGTTGAGAAACGCGGCGATCGAAACCCAGCGCGATTTAGTCTGTAGAGACTCGATCGCACTCGAGCGACCTAAATTACCTTCGACAATTCCAACTCACGCTTGCGGTCGTTTATGTAATTGATTGTTATAGCATAATTAATACATTAACTATTTGGCTTAATCACCAATACCTCGATCGAATGCCTAGTTCATCGTCCAATGCTAATTTTCTCCAGCAATGGAAATATGCTCTCGCTCCTCACAACTTGGGGCATCAACTGAAACTGGCATCTCAACTGATGTACAGAGATTTTCTAGAGCGGCTCGAACCTTACGATCTGACTCCATTTCACTATCTAGTTCTGTGCTGTCTATGGGAAGAAGATGGGATTACTACAACAGGTATTGCTGACAGACTCAAACAGCTAGGCGCAACACTAACCGGAGTCGTCGATCGCATGGAAGAGCGCAACCTAGTTTACCGAGAACGAAACTCAGCAGATCGCCGTGTCGTCCGCATCTGGCTGACGGAAGAAGGCAAAAGACTCATGTATATTCTGCCACCGCTTGGTGCAGATACCGTTAAAAAGGCAACTGCAAATATTTCCGAAGCAGAGCAGGAAATCGTTCTCAAGCTCCTCGATCGAATCATTCAGAACTTTTCTTAGCGATCCCAGCCTGATGATGTTGACTTTTGGACAATTACTTAATATATTAACTATCAATATATTAAGCAATCGATCCGCATGACTAAAAGCATTGCTGTCTTGCGGTTGTGCTGTTCTCGATCGAAGTACCTTGGAGGAAAAATGCCAAAATTGAGTATCCGTCAGAGAAACTGGCTGCTATCAGCGCATATTGGTTTTGCTGCGCTCTGGACGGGAAGCGTCTTGAGTATGCTGCTACTGTCGCTTAGAAACACAACATCAGTTAATGCCGACGTACTGAATGCTCTAGATTCAGCAATTAATCTTCTAGATGACTGGATTGTCATTCCTTCAGCGATTGGTTCCGTCATCACAGCAACATTTCTGTGCTGGATGACAAATTATGGATTTATCAAGTTCTATTGGGTAATTACTAAGTGGATACTAACGACTGGTTTGGTTGTATTTGGCACATTCTGGCTATTTCCGTGGGGGAATACTGCTGAAAAATTGTCAGGGCAGGAGGGATTACAAGCCCTGAATAATTTGGTTTATAATTTCGATGCCAAAGGTGTATTAATTGGAACTTTCGTTCAAGTTATTTCTTTGGTTGTGATTATTGCGATCTCAGTTCTCAAACCTTGGGGAAGAAGACTAGATAAAGCGAAGAGTCAAGTCAGTGCAGATTAGTAGAGCAGTTACGGCAGCAGCGTCGGACTAGATGGTGGGTACTTTCCACCATCTAGGTTTGGGGTAATTAAACAGGTAAAATGTTTGACATAATTCGTCAACGAGGCTTATAAAATACCAACCCTACAAAACTATCTAATTTACTTCAGCATCACTCTTCTTATGAGTTTTGCTGCTGTTTCCAATCATCTGTCAGGAGTCCTGCAAATCCCCAATCTTCTTCTGCAATCTCCTGAATGACGATGTGTATATGTTCTGGATTTTTGCCAAGAATCCGAACGAGAGAATCAGTTACTTCTTTAACAAGTTGAGCTTTTTGTGTCCTTGTAGAACCTGTGGTAATCTGAATATTAATGTATGGCATATTAATTTTTGCTACACCCTAAACGTGGGGATTAACTTTGTACAATGTTAGGAAAAAACAAAGTAGGTTAGGCACCAATCGCAATCTATATTACTGGTAATTGAGTACCTTTATCATCCCACTTAAATAACGATCGATTCACTACCTGCTTCGATTTCCAGCACCGATTCCCCTACTCGATCTTCATCCCCATATTCCCCCAACTGTTGAATTAACTTCGCTACCAATCCCGTCCATCCCGTCTGGTGACTGGCTCCAATTCCCGCGCCATTATCGCCGTGGAAATATTCATAAAACAACACCAAATCGCGCCAATGCGGGTCGTTTTGAAACTTCTGGGTACCCCCATAAACTGGGCGTTGTCCCGCTGGGTTACGGAGGAAAATCTGGGTGAGTCGCTGGGATAGTTCGGTAGCGACTTCCCACAGAGTCAACATTTGCCCCGAACCTGTCGGACATTCAACTTTGAAATCATCGCCGAGATAGCGATGGAACTTTTGCAGCGATTCAATTAAAAGAAAGTTCACTGGAAACCAAACGGGGCCGCGCCAGTTGGAATTGCCACCAAATAAACCACTGGTAGACTCGGCTGGCTCGTAATCGACGCGAAACTCGGTACCGTTGGTATAGAAGCAATAGGGATGTTCGGCATGATAGCGAGAAACTGCCCGAATTCCGTAATCGCTGAAAAATTCTGATTCGTCGAGCATCTTTTGTAAAATGCGTTGGAGTTTGTCTTTAGAAACGATCGCCAGTAATCGGCGCGCGCCTTTACCTTTGGTTTCCATGCAAGCTACATTACGGCGTAAATCGTGCCGATTTTTGATGAACCATTCCAATCGCTTTTTGAAATTGGGTAATTGCTGTAATGTTTCTGGTTCTAATATTTCTACCGCAAATAGAGGAATTAAGCCGACTAGCGATCGCACTTTCATTTCAATTTGGCGATCGTCGGGAAAATGCAACACGTCGTAATAGAAGCCATCTTCCTCATTCCATAAGGAATCTTCCATTTCCCCAATGTGATTCATCGCATCGGCAATATAGAGATAATGTTCAAAAAATTTGGTAGCAATATCTTCATAAACTGGATTAGTTTTTGCCAATTCTAGCGCGATTTTTAACATATTCAAACAATACATCCCCATCCAACTAGTACCGTCAGATTGGTCGATATATCCGCCCGTCGGTAGTGGCGCACTGCGATCGAATACGCCGATATTATCTAAGCCCAAAAATCCGCCTTGAAAGACATTATTACCCTCGGCATCCTTGCGATTTACCCACCAGGTAAAATTGAGCATCAACTTTTGGAAAACGCGCTCTAGAAACTGGCGATCGGATTTCCCATATAGCTTCTGTTCGATCTTAATATTTTTGAGCGAGGATAGCTTTTTCTCGTTCGAGTTCTTGTTGTGTTACAGCCCTTTGCCGTTCTGCAAGCATCTGGTTGATGGCGTCGGAACCAGTCTGTAGCAAGGCAATTGACTTAGACCTGTAATTGGTGGCAGTTTCTTCTGGTTCTGGTTCGGGAAGCCATAAGTTTAAATCTAATACAGTTTCTTGGGAGTTGACAGCAGTGTAATACTGTCGGATTTTTTGATGCCGTGCCGGCGAGAATTTGATGCCACGTTCGATGCCCAAGTCGGCAACGGCTGCGGCATAGCTGTCTAGCTGAGTTTTCCCTCATTGTTGATAGGTACCCAGAGACAGTGGATGTGGGGAGTGGCTTCATCGAGGTGCAGGGCGGTTTGAAGAATGTTACTCCCTACGTGTTCTTCGAGCCAGTTAGTTGAAGCTTCTGTCCATAGAACCAGTTGCTTTTGCTGCCAGTACCCATAGTCTTCCGGGCAAGAGGGTCTGAAGTAGCTGGGGGAAGCCCCCAGGAGGATGTCTGCGGCAATGACTGCATCTTTTCGGACTTTTTGAGAGCCAATTTTTGCCCGTGCTAGTTCTACGACTGCTTCGGGCGATGTTTGGCCTTGCAAGATTTCAACAGTCTTGTTTTTGTCAGCATTTGGTACGACAGTGGTTCGGCTGTTATGTCTGGCCGCTGTTCTCAAACATTCGATCGATTTAAGTTTTCCAACTCTCAAAATGGCTTGTGGTGTACGAAACATGGCGGTGTCCTCACCTCCCAAGTTTTGCTCGCTTTCTTATGCTTTTGACTTATGCTTTTGAGACTCTGTGGTTAAATAATTGCCAAGAAGTCGATCGTAACTTGGGCTAATTTCTGTGTCACTAAATCTATCCAAGTCGGGTCATTTTGTGGATGGGGGCGAGTTCACGGGAGAAGTCCCTTAAAGTCGATCGTAACGGGCATCACTGGTATAGCCCTTTTCTGTTCGATGAGGTACCCTTGGGGATTGGGCATAGGGCATCCATAGATCGGTTTGTACCCCGCGCGTGGCTTGAGAACCGCTATACTCCTAACTCATAGCAGCAAAAATAACTGCACTATCCAACAGCAAGCTGAACAATTGCATCAGTTATGATCTGCAAATTAGGCTTTTTGAGATAGGTTTTTCGATTCTGCGCTTTTGTCAAAAAAACAGGTATTTCGATACCCCCAAGTATTCGGTGACTGAAATGGTAAAAAACGGCGCAATGCGGAGTAAGTAAAGACGCGCAATATTTGCTTCCATGCCCCCCTGTAGTATTTGCCTGAATCTCGGTTTTTGGCAATGCCTACCTGCTATTCTATGCAATTTTTGATGGTCTGAAAACACCTGTATTCCTTGTGCTATATGAATATTTGGGTGTGTGGATTAAAATGGATCTAAGTGTAACGTTCATAGACAAAAGTACAACGTTCGCGGACAAAAATGAGATGAAAGTGTACGAAAATAGATGAACTGCGAACGAGTGTTGTAACGTCAAGTTTAGTGTAGTTTTAGTATTGGTAAATCTAGTTTGGTAGCAGTTTGGTAGTGTTCGATCGTAGTAAACCCGAATTTGGTTGCTGCTACGAATCGGTATCATTAAGCACATTTTTTTAAAAATATTGTGCAAATTGTCGATCGAAAAACCGTAGTTTCTTGTGGTACCCAGTGATTCCATTATTTTGAAGCAAGCAGCTTTTCAAGTTCGCCTATAACTAAACGTTGCTCTCTCACCCGACTAACTCGAATAGCGTCAGTCAAGCTGAGTAAGGCATAAAGTTTTGCATCGTTCTTGGCAGCTTGGGGGACTGAACGGTACAGAGGCGCGATCGCCTGTCCTCTCACGATACCCTCAGGGTCGGGCCAGATATAAACCTCAGATGGTGAGACAAACCAGCTTGCTTTGCAAAGGTTCAGCAGAATGTGCTGTTGGCAGTCCCCGCGAGAGGGAACCTGGTTGGGCGTAGAATACGTAGCGCAGCCCGTGAACTAGGAATTCCAACACCGCTTGCTTCAAAATTTTTCGCCCTTGAGCCATACCCGCAATGTCTAGAAATGTAATTGAATAATAATGACGATCGAATAATCGCTGT